>JAYSLK010000597.1:0-2967 GCA_043725585.1 Actinomycetota bacterium | reverse complement strand
GGCTCGGGAGCGTGCATCAGCGCCGCGGTCATCGCGATGATCTCGCCCTCGAAACGCGTCGCGCTCGGGTACATGTCGCGCTGGATCACGTTGGCATGGCTGTAGTGCCCGAACACCTCGTTCAAGAACGCGTAGTGCGATTCGTCGCCCGAGTAGATGGACCCGCTGACCTTGCCCTCGTGGGCGACGGCATCCTCGGCCGCCGACATCTCCTCGATCTGGGCCAGGATCTCGGTTCGCGGCCGGCCCGACGCGGGCAGCTCGCGGTTGACGGGATAGCGGTCGGCATACGGAAACAGGCCCATCGACCCACACTACGACCACCGCCCGACCCGGCCAGCGTCGATCTCGGGGCCCAGGCCGTGTCGTCGTCGTGCCCGACGATGCGGCCCGTGGCGGGCCTGTCTGCTGAACCTGGCCCGTCCGTGCTACACCGTCAGCCCATGTCCATGACCGAGACGCCGAATTCACCCACCGGTGGGCGAGTGCTGCAGTTGCTCGGCCCCTCCACCGGAGGCATCCGGGTGCACGTGGGCGAACTGGCGCGTCGACTTCTCACCCTCGGGTGGACCGTCGACGTCGCCGGACCGAGCGGGGTGATGGCAGGCGCGGGCGACCAGACCGCGGTCGTGTCGGTGCCGACGTCCTGGAATCCTCGACAGGTGCGCCGGGCAAGAACCCAGCTGCGGCCTCTCGTGGTCGGCGAGCGAGCGCCCGACGTCGTGCACGTGCACGGGTTGAAGGCAGCGCTGGTCCTGTTGACCATCGGTCGACGCCATCGCCCGCCCGTGGTGCTCACGATCCACAACCTCGTCGCTGGAACCCAGCGCGGCCTTGCGAAGCGCCTCCTGGGTCGGGTCGAGCAGTCGATCGTTCGGCGCGTGGACGACGCGATCATCATCAGCCCCGAGATCGGCGAACGAGTCGCCCGCCTGTTGCCGGCCGACCGCCGACACGAGGTGCTTCCCGTGTCGCCGCGCAGGGTGCCGTCGCTCAGCCGCGAGGTGGTGCGGGCCTCGTACGGCATCGGCACCGACGACCCGCTGGTGGTGATCGTCGCCCGGCACCACCCGCAGAAGGACTTGATGACGTTCCTCGCGGCCATGGCCCTCGTGCGCGAGCAGCGTGCCGATGTCCGAGCCGTGATGGTGGGCGATGGGCCCCAGCGAAGCGCCATCGAGAGTGAACGCCACCGGCTCGGGCTCGACGATGCCGTCGTGATGGCCGGTCATCGACCGAACCCGATCGACGAGATGAACGCAGCGGACGTGGTGGCGCTGTCGTCGATCTGGGAGGGGTCGCCGCTCGCGGTGGCCGAGTGCCTGTCGATCGGTGTGCCGCTGGTGACGACTGCCGTCGGCACCGTGACGAAGCACCTCGTCAGCGGAGAGTCGGCGATGGTGGTGCCCGTCGGAGACGCGACCAGCTTTGCGACCGCGCTGTCGGGCCTGCTCGGCTCTGCCGGACGTCGTGCCGCCATCGGCGCGGCGGGTCGGAGCTTGGCTCGGCGCACCTTCGATGCCGACCGGCTCACGGCGGCCGTCGAAGCGGTCTACCGAGGCGCGATCAACCGCGATGCGGCGGCCGGGAAGACGGCCTGACTCCGTGTCCTTCACCGCAGTCAGAGGTGTTGCGCACGCGGTGCGTCACGAAACTCGACCCCCGGAAGTGCTACACCTACATGATCATGATGCCGGACGGAGTGGAGTCACTCGTCGCGCGGGTGCCCATGTGGGCAGACAAGGCGACGATCATCCGCCCGCTGCAGGGCGGGATCACGAATCGGAACTACGTCGTCACCGTCGACGGTGTCGACTGGGTGGCCCGTGTCCCCGGTGAGCGAACCGAGCTGCTCGGCATCGATCGAGCGAACGAGCGAGAGGCTTCGATGCGTGCGGCGGATCTGGGCATCGGGCCGCCGGTGCTCGGTGAGCTGCCCGACGCAAACACCCTGATCACCCAACTCGTCCCCGGACATCACCTCGAAGGGCTCGCATTCGCCCAGCGCCTGCCAGAGCTGGTGACGCTCCTGAAGCGCTTTCACGGAAGCGGCCCGCTGCAGGGACCGTTCCCCATCCACAGAGTCGTGGAGTGGCACGCTCGTGACGCAGCCACCCACAGCGTGATGCCACCCTCCTCGTACGAACGGATCCATCAAGAGAGCCGGCGCATCGAAAGGGCGTTCGCGGCCGCACCGACGGCGGTGGTGCCCTGTCACAACGATCTCCTGCCGGGCAACGTTCTCTTCGCGGACGATCGCGTGTGGCTGCTCGACTTCGAATACGCCGGCATGAACGACGTGTTCTTCGACCTCGGCAATCTCAGCGTGAACGCGAGCCTGACCGACACTGCCGAGCACGAGCTGTTGCGTCTGTACTTCGGCGCGGTCACCTCCGCTCGGTGGGCGCGACTGCAGTTGATGAAGGTGATGAGCGAGTTCCGCGAGGGCATGTGGGCCGTCGTGCAGCAAGCGATCAGCACGCTCGACACCGATTTCGTCGCGTACGCAGACGAACGACTGGGGAACTGCGAGCGACTGGTCGCCCGCCCCGAGTTCACGACGTGGTTGGAGGATGCTGCTCATCGCGTCGTGTGATCGAACGAGCCAGCATGTGCGCTCCGACAGGGGCGGTCACGAGTTGCAGTGCCATCGCCAGGAGCAGCTTCGTCGCGAGCGCTGACGAGTCGGACTGCAGCGTTGCTCCCACCGCGCAGCAGAGGACGCCGAGCGTGGCCGGTTTGGTCGCGGCGTGCAGGCGCGAACGTGTGTCGCCCAGTCGGTGAAGGCCGACGCCTGCGATGACGGCCAGCGCGGCTCCGAGCAGGAACAGGGCCGCGGTCGCGACGTCGACGACGGTGCTCATCGGTCGGCGCGCTCCAGGAATCGGGCGACGGTCACCGAGGTGAGAAACCCCAGCAGACCCAGCACCAGGGCAATGTCGATGAGGATGCCGTCGCCGAGGATGA
>JAYSLK010000596.1:0-9231 GCA_043725585.1 Actinomycetota bacterium | reverse complement strand
TCACGATCTGACCGTCGCCGTTGTCGGCCCGCACCACGTTGCCGGCGACGATGGCCCCGACGTGGTCGCCAGGCGTTGCGTCGATCGGTACCTGGATGGTGAACGGAATGGTTGCCTGCTTGCCCGGGTCGAGCGTGATGTCCTCCTGAGCGAGCGTGACCCACGAGCCTGCGTCAACCGGAACATCCGCGCCCGGGATGAGGTCGAACTGGCCGTCGTCGTTGTTGAACGCGTCGGTCGCATAGACGCGGAACAGCAACGGCACGTTGCCGAGGTTGTAGACGATCACGGTGTCGTCGATCGTCGCACCTGGAGCCACCTGATAGGTGAGATCGGGGCGATTGCTCGCCGCGTCACCGTCCTGGCCCCCTCCGGGTGTGAGCGTCCAGCTCTGCACGATCTCGAGATCGGTGCCGGTGGCCGCCGAGTCGGCGCCATCGACCGGCGGGGCGGCCGGGTCGCTCGGCGGCACCGTCGGCGGGGCGCCGGCGGCACTCGCCGTCCATGCGACGGCGCTTCCAGGGATCATCACCGCGGAGAGCGCGGCGACGACGGTGGCGCACCTGGCGAGCCGTCGCTCGACGCGTTGTCGATTGATGGTGGTCATGAGTTCATCGAACCCTTCTGAGCAAATACCTGAATCGGGTGGCGGGATGTCGAGCAGGCCTCCGGGGCCGCTGACGAACAGCTGGCAGCGTAGAAAGCGGGCATGACCGTCAGATGGCCACGAGGTGAACGAGGCATGGTCACCGGGAACAAGTCGGGAAAACGTGAACGGTGGTGCGATCCGGCCGAAGCCTTCTCGCACCACCGTCCAGAAGTGCTCACGTGTCGTCAGGAGACGTCACGAGTACTGCGTGCAAACGCTGTCGGATCAGACCGTGGTGAAGGTCAGGGTGCCCGTGTAGGTGCCGGCATCTGCCGTCACCGGGATGAGCAGACGCAACCGGGCGTCCATCACGGCCATGCCGAGGCTGGTGCCGGCGTTCGACTTGCTGAGCGAGCCAGCAAGGGTCGTGTTGGTCGAGTTGGACGCATCGCCGAGACCGGTGGTCGAGACGGTGGCCTGCGGCTGGCGGGCGCCACCGGCCGCTGCGGCCATGTCGTATCCGTCGAGGTTGGCGTTCGAGTCCCACGTGACCTCCGGGTCCCAGCCGAGCAGGTTGCCCGAGAAGGTGTCGGTGGCGTCGGTGGTGCTCGTGAAGGTGCTCATCCGACCGTTCAAGGTCCAGCCGCTGTCCGCGTCACGGGTGTTGACGACCGTGATCTGGGCGATGCGGCCCGTCGCCTTGAAGTACTGTCCGGCGCGAGGGCCCGAGGTGATCAACGAACCGGTGCCGAGGTTGATGGCACAGTCCGTCGGGTAGTTCGGGTTCGGGATGCCGGCAGCGTCCACGGGGTACGGGTACTGGGCGAACAGCGGATCGGCTGCGCCGCCGAGGCCGAGGGTCGGAGCGGCGCCGACGCCCGTGGGGGCATCGGTGCCGACCGGATCAGCCCCGGTGGTGGCCGCCAGCAGCGGCAAGGTGCCGAACGTGGTGTCGGTGTAGGCCGCGGCCGAACCGAACACGCCACAACGCTGGGTCAGCACCAACGCACCGGCGGGGCGGATGACCGTGATGTCCTGGATGATCACCGTGCTGGGGATCGACGAACCGTTCACCGGCAGGGAGACGGCGCCGGTGTACGGAGCCGCATAGACCGCCTGCACTGTGAAGGAATAGACGCCGGCCGGGGCGACAACTGTCAGGGTGTTGGTGCCCGCGGGAACGCTGAACGGAGCACCCGCAACCGTCGGCGTGACGGTCACGGTGTAACCCGTGAGCGTGGCAGCCGGAGGGGCGACAGGAGTCGACCAGTTGAGGACGACCTGACCGATGCCTCCTTGCGGCGGCGCGAGCACCGGAGCGGGAATCACGCCGAGGGTCGGCGTGCCGCTGACGGAGTTAGACGGGGCGCTGTTACCGACGGGGTTGGTTGCCACGACCGTGACTGCATACGCCACGCCGTTGGTGAGACCTGTCAGCGTGAACGGGCCGGGGGCGGCGACTGGCAGGGTGACCGGAGCACCGATGGCCGGGGTGGCCGTAACGGTGAAACCGCTGGTTCCTGGCGTGGAAGCGGTGCCAGTGAACGAACCCTGCAAGGTGGTGTCACCCACAGTCAGCGGCGAGGCGAGCACCGGAGCGGCCGGAACCGCACCGAAGGCCCAGTTGAACGTACCCGGAGCGACGAAGCCGCTGACCGTGATCGGGGTGACCCAATGACGGGTGGTGTTGCCGGCCAGGGTGCACAGGAAGCCGACGTTGTAGGCACCGTTGCCCGGCAGAGTGTTGGTGTTGAAGTTCAACGTCGACGTGCCCACGATCTGGCCGGTGGCAACCGCCGTGTTCTTGTTGACCTGAGGCGAACCCGTGGTGCTGAACAACAGCTCCACGTATGCGCCACCGGGAGCGCTGAGGACACCTCCGGCGATCGTGATCGTCGCCGGGTCGACCGACGCAGCGGCGATGTACTGCTGCCAGCGGTAGCCACCGGTTGCCGAGTCACCCTGGCAGACGTTGGACGGCGCCACGACGGCGAGCGAGAACGTTGTTGCGTTCGTGCCGCTGGTGACGCTGATGGTGTTGAGGGTACCGAGATCGGCGGATGCCGTCCCGGACAGCAGACCGACCGTGGCGACCGACGTACAGACCGTCGCCATGGCCAGGATCTGACTGATCTTGGACTTGAGTTTCATGCGTAGTGGTTCCTTTGTTGAATCGTGTTCAGCGTTGGGGGGGATCAGAGTTGGCCAGTGACCGTCGGACCGGTGATGCCGAGGGCGCCACAGTTCGAAGCGGTCAGGAAGCCGAAGGTGTTGATGGTCGCTGTTGCAGCGCACAGGGTCGCCTCGTTGCCGGCGATGGTCGCCTGGTCGACGAAGAGGCTCTTCAGGTCGTTGTTGCCCGCGCCCGTCACGATCGACGTCGGGAACACGTTGTAGACCAAGCGACCGAAGCGCGTGTCGGCATAGAAGGTGGGGTTCGGGGCCAGGGTCGGGGCGGAGCCGACGACGGGGCTGCCGAGGTTCACTCCGAGACCGTTGTCCGTGATCGTTCCGATGGACACGCCGGGGCCCGGGGCTGGGCTGGCGACGCCGTTGGAGCGGGCGATGAACTGACCTGCCGAGAAGCCGATGACGACCTGCGAGCCGGCCTCGCCCGCAACAAGTGCGAGGGCATCACCACGGAGCTTGAGGTCGGGCCCGTCGCTCTCCTGGGCGCGACCACCGACACCGGGCTGGCCGAGGCCGTTGCACAGTGCGGTCGCCGTGTTCTCCTGAGTCGTCGACGCACCGGTGACGCTGTTCCAGAACTGGAACGTTCCCGATCCGGTCTGGATGCCACAGGGAACGATGCGTACGCCACCGATGGTCTGCGGACCAACGGTGAACAGGGTGTTGATCTGCTGCTGGGTGAGCGACGTGACGGCAGCACCGTTCGCCCGGTAGGAAGCGAAGCTCATCGCATCACGACCGAACGGGATGTACGTCAGGACTTGTGCTCCCGCACCGGTGGTCAGCGCCGACGACCGAGCGAAGTCGAGTTGACCCGACACGTCAGCGAGGGCGCATGTTGCCGCCGTGCCGTACCCGGTACCGTCGATCGCCCGGCTGAGGGCACGACGACCTTGCGTCGAACCGTTCGGTCGGGTGAACGTCGCCGAGCCGAGCTTCGGCGTGATGCAGTTGTCGGCGGCACCCGCAGGAGGCGTCGCATCGAAGGAGATCAGCTGACGGCCGCCGGTGGCCGCCGAGCTCTGGACGGGGGTGAACAGGAGGCTGCCCGATTTGCCGGCGAGCGCGTTGAGGACGTCTTGAGTGGTGTCGGAGCCCACGCCGGCGAAGGCCGTGTACTGGGCGGGGTCGGCACTGGCCGAGCCAACCATCAGGCTTGCGCCCAACGAAGCTGCGATGAGCCCACAAGCCAACCGCTTCTTTGTGGTTGAACTGATCATGAGTGGTGAACGTTCCCTTCGAGGTTGTCGATCGCCCTGTTTTCGCCAGGGCGACGGCATCGTGACAGCCCAACCTGACGTCTACGTGGCCTCAAGATGAACACGGAACGTGGTTGCTGATTGTTCACTCGGACGTCGTCTGGCGCACGCCCAACGACCACCTCGGTGTCGCCTCCCGAGCGCCGTCGACTCGATGAAACCCCAGGTCGACGATGCGATCGCGGGGTCGCGGGCTCAGCCGAAGCGGCCGAGGACGTAGTCGCTCGTGCGCGGATCCTGGGGGTTGCCGAACATCGCGTCGGTGGGTCCGTGTTCGACGATCACTCCAGGCGTGCCCTGTTCGGCGAGGAAGAACGCGCAGTGGTTCGACACACGTGACGCCTGCTGCATGTTGTGGGTCACGATCACGATCGTCACCTCCGACACGATCTGCATGATCGTCTCCTCGATGCGACGGGTCGACGTCGGGTCGAGCGCCGAGCAGGGCTCGTCCATCAGCAGCACACGGGGCTTGATCGAAAGAGCCCGGGCGATGCACAGGCGCTGCTGCTGGCCACCGGACAGACCACCGCCCGGCTGGCGGAGGCGGTCCTTCACTTCGTTCCACAGACCCGCCTTCGACAGGCACGTCTCGACGATCTCGTCCTTCAGACTGGTCGTGGCCTTCACACCCGTCAGACGGAAGCTGGCGAGCACGTTGTCGTAGATCGACATTGCAGGGAACGGGTTCGGCTTCTGGAACACCATTCCCACCTCCCGCCGAGCGTCGGTGAGCTTGCGCTCTGCGTCGTACAGGTCGTGGCCGTCGACGAACACCTCTCCGCCCATCGCAGCACCGGGGATCATCTCGTGCATTCGATTGAGGATTCGCAGGAACGTCGACTTGCCACACCCCGATGGCCCGATCAGTGCCGTCACCCTGCCGGCCTCCATGTCGAGCGAGACCCGATCGAGCACTTGATGCGACCCGAACCACGCCGAGATGTTGCGGGCGTCGATACCCGCCAGCGCAGCGTCGGGCGGCACGATGTCGGCCATCGTCGTCGCCGCCGGCCGACCTCGAAGCCCGAAGCCTGCCCCGCGGGCGGCCTCTGCGGAGATAGGACGCGATCTCGGCGCAGGCCGCGGTGGGCCGCTCGGTGGCGGGCCACCCGCTGGCACCCTGGACCCACCCATCGTGACGGATGACGAACCGTTGACGAACGGTGTGGCTGTCGAACCGTTCGACGAAGATGCCGTCATGGTCGGCGGTGCCGCGGGTGGGCCAGACAGGGGTGCCGATGTCGTCGCTGCTGCTGGAGGCGGGCCCGGCGGCGGGGCGAACGAGGTGGGGGCTGGTGTCACCGGAAGCTGCCCCGTCACGGCCGTCGCACCCGCCTGCGGAGCAGCGACTGGCGCGTCGGATGGAGACACGACCGGCGTGCGGTTCGTGATCGGCCTCCCTGCGAGCGATCCGGAAGCATCCACGAACGGCAGGCGGATCGCGCGCTCGAGTTCTTGGATCGCGGCGAACGTCGCGGCAGACGTCGATTCCGCCCAGCCATCGGTCCCCTCGACCGGGTCATACGTATCGTGCGTGTCGTCCGGTCGGGGACTCAACGACGGTCCAGCGGCGACATGTGGCAGCAGACCCGGATCGATGACCTTTGACCGCCCCTCGCGCTGGTGATGCACCATCACGCCGGGAAGAGCTCCGACGGCTCGACGGAAGGCATCGACGCTGGTGGGCGCCACGGCGACGCCGAAGTCGGCGATGCCCGGAACCACGAACATCGACCATCCACCGTCGCGACCATGGATCACGCCCTCCAGGTCGCCGATGTGCCACGACCAATCGTCGGAGCCGTCGACGGCGATGATCCGTCGATCGGTCACGACCACTCGCGCTGGGCCGAGCTCGATGATGTCCGCGTCGGCTTCGAGCGGATCGCCACCGATGACCTGCACGATGGAGGCACCGGGGAACGACGCGAGCTCGTACTCGGCCAGCTCGTTGGCCGGCTGTCTGTTGTCGGCTCGGGCCGCCGACGACTGCGATGGGTCGAGTGTCATGGGGTTCAGTTCCTCGGGGAGACGGTCAGGGGCAGTTCATGTCGATGTGGGCGGTCGGTGCCCGAGCGCAGTTCGTTCACAACAGGTTCGGCATCAGCTTGGCGAGCTCGCCGGCGGCCGACATCCCGACCAGGGCGAGCGCTGGGATGAACACGATCCATGCTTGGGCTCGGCCCCATCGGAGCCATCCCCAGATCACGGCGACCGACAGGATGATCAAGCCCTGCATCCAGAGCGCAAGCGCCCACAACGTGTCGGTCTGGTTCTCCATCGCGCGCTCGGCTTCCGGCAGGCCAGCAGCCGAGACAGAACGACTCGGGCCGATCACCGGCTGTCCGACCAACTCGGCGTCCACTCGCAGGAGACCGCTGGGGAAGAAGTCGGCTCCATCGGAGGTGATCAGCGTCAATCGAGCCGCCCCGGCCGCTGCAGCGGCCGGCGTCGGGTCTCCTTCGCGCCGAAGGCCGGTCACCCGAAACTCGAACACGCCTTGGCCGGTCGTCACCGTGATCTTGTCGTCGGCCGCAAGGTCGATGAGCCGATCGAACGGCCCGCCGTACGACGCGCTTCGGCCGAACAGAACGCTGGTGCCCACCTGCCCTGGCAACGGCGTGTCACGACGATGACCGGGGCCGTCGAACAGCACCTCGGCACTCGTGCCCTCTCCGACCACCTGTTCGAGCCCGATCGAGCGGATCTCCAGGTACGCCACCGGTCGACCGAGATCGAGCTCCAACCCTTCCGAATCGGCGGGGCCGATCGGCGCTGTTCCCCGAGCGAGCTCGGCTCGGAACGAGTCGTACGACCGGCCCTGCGCAGCGCGCTGCTGCAGCGAGCTCACGAAACCGAGATGGAGCAACAACGACACGCACAGCACGACCGTCACGATCAACACCGAACGAGCCAACTGCAGCCTGGGTCCGAGCGGTGGCACAGGATGCCCCTGAGGAGCCGACGCCCGCTGGCTCGGCACGTTGCCGCCGCCGGGGCGGATCGACTTCGTCCTCAGCACGATCGCGCTCGCCGTCATCGAGAGTCCGCTGGCAACACTCGGATCGGACGGGCCATCAGGATCGCCATACGTCCGAACACCAGCAGCAAGATCGCCCACACCACGATCGCCACCGTCTTCTTCGGGCCGGTCACGGGGATGTTGCTGGTCGTGGTGCCCCCGCCGGAGTTGAATCCACCCGAGTTGAACCCGCCGGACGTGGATGCCAACGTCGTCGGGACGGCGCTCGCCACCAGTGTCGTCGTGGTGGTGGCACCCGCAACCGTCGTGGTCGTGGCCCCCGCGACCGTAGTGGTCGTCGGGCGAACCGTGGTGGTGGTGGCTCCCGCGACCGTCGTGGTGGTCGCTCCCGCGACCGTCGTGGTGGTGGCTCCCGCGACCGTCGTGGTGGTGGCCACAGAGCCCGTGGTCTCCGCCCAGTCGAATGTCGTTGCGTTCACCCAGTTGGTGACGGTGATCTGCGTCTGCCAGAACCGCTCCGTCTGACCCTTCTGACCGAGACCGGGCGCCTTCGAGCAGGCATAGCCGACGTTGTAGATGCCGTTGCCGGGAACGGTGTTCGTCAAGAAGTCGACTGTCGCCGTCCCGACGATCTGTCCCGTCATCACGGCGGTGTTCTTGCTCAGCTGGGACGACCCACTGCCCTTGGCATACATGGTCTGCAGGAATGATGCTCCTGCCAACTCCGGGCCGCCCGACGCTCCTGGTGCCCAGACGATCGTCGCAGGGTCGGCACCAGCAGCGGCGATGTACATGTTCCACCGGTAGTTGCCGGTGGCGGTGTCGCCGGGGCAGGCGTTGTTGGGCGAGACGAGCGCAAGAGCGATCTCCGTCGAGGCACTTCCGGACGCCGGCGAGATCGTCTGCCCCGGCGTGGGTGCCGTCCCCGCAGGCAGCGCGCTGGCGGAGAGTGCGGTCATCACGCTCAGTCCCAGCATCACGGCCGACAGAGCGGCACCACCCCGGCACACGTCGCGCCAGGTCCGGCGAGCGGTTGGAGAGAGGTTGTTCATCATCGGTCCTTCGTGGAAGACGGGGAGGTAGAGGGGGATGCAGTCCGGCTCTGCCACAGCAGCACTGCGGCGGCCGCGAGCGCCACGGCAATGCCGGCGATGGTCAGGTTCCGGGTCGTCGACCCGTCGTTCGGCGGTTCGTACGGGGCCGCATTCGGCACCCGCCATGTGAGCTGGGCCGGCCGATCGTCGGCGTTCGCTTCGATCACGATCTCGGTGTCCCAGTACCGGGCGGTCTGCCGGAAGTACGTGCATGCGATGCCGATCGTGTAGTTGCCTGCGGGGACATCGCCGGGAGCGAAGACCGCGAAGTTGAAGCCCGGCGACTGCGGAATCACGCCAGGTGCGTCGGGCGACGAACTGACACGTGTGTTCTGGTGTGCGTAGGGCCGCGAGTCGAACGCGTACAAGGGGAACTGCGAGCCCTCCGGGCCGGCGACCCCATACCTGATCGCCCCCGGGTCGTCACCGGCAGGGATCAGGAAGCTCTGCACGAGCCAGTTCCCCGACGCACTGTCGCCAGGGCACGACGCCTGGTCGGGCAACCGCAGGCTGAACAGCGTCGAGCTTCCGCCGCTGTTCATCGGTTCGCCCTGAGGCGTGATGATCTCGGCTGAGCCTTCATCGACGGGCGGGTCGGCCAGGGTCGGCACGGGCACGGTTTCGGGTACTGGTTCGGACACGGTTTCGGGTACGGGCGCCTGTCGCGTCGCGGCCACGGCGACACACCATGGAGCAGCCAGGGCGACCCCGCCGATGGCCGTGGCAACGATGCAACGGCCGAGCACGCGACGGCCGAGCATGCGACGGCGAGGCATGATCGCGGCTGACTCACGCATCGACGGTCTGCTTCGTGAGGGTGAGTTCCACCGGCGCGTGGGCTGGCTGCGGAGCCTCCGCTGCATCCTCGTCCCCCGCGGGCATCCGACGTGTGCGCTTGGTGATCTCGAGCGCGAACAGGGCCGCAAGAAGAGCGAGCACGCCGAGGCCGACCACGATGTAGCGAGTTCGGGCGACCGCAAATCCAGGGGTCAACGACGGCGCCGCAACCGTTGCCGGTGGCGCAGCCTCGACCACGACCGTGGTGGCCGGCACCTCCGACGACGTGACCGCCACGGTGGTCGCCGGCACCTCCGTGCTCGGCGGTGTCTCGAT
>JAYSLK010000595.1:0-2788 GCA_043725585.1 Actinomycetota bacterium | reverse complement strand
CGGGAGTCATCCGATCGAACATCAGCACACCGTTGAGGTGGTCGATCTCGTGTTGGAACAACCGTCCGGCAAGCTCGCTCGCCTCGATCTCGATGGTGTTGCCATCGATGCCCACGCCGCGCATCAGGACCTCGTTCGGGCGAAGCATCTCGACGTACAACCCGGGGATGCTAAGGCACCCCTCGTCGTACACCCACTCCCCCCGACTCTCGACGATCTCCGGGTTGAGGATCACCATCGGCTCGTCGTCCATGTCCCAGACGAAGATCTGCTTCTGCACACCGATCTGCGGGGCGGCCAGACCGATCCCGGAATCGCTGGTGTACAGCGTGTCGAACATGTCGTCGACGAGCCGGGCGATCTTGCCGTCGATCTCGGTGACCTTGGCCGCCTGGGACTTCAGCACCGGATCGCCGAACGTGCGGATCGTGTACGCCATGCTGCAAGGCTACCGAGGCACCGCCCGAGCACGGACGAGCCGCGAGAACCGAACACTGGCAACCGATCGCCGGCAACCGAGCGCTGCAGGGAGGATGAACCGATGGGTCAGTACTTCGACGACGATCCCACGGTCACGTCGTCGCCGGTGGAGGTGACCTGGTCGCTCCCCGACGGGCCGCTCACCCTGCTGACCGACCGTGGCGTGTTCGGGTACGGGCGGGTCGACACGGGCACCAAGTTGCTGTTGGTGACGCTGGAGGCACCACCGGCCACCGGGCACCTGCTCGACATCGGCTGCGGCACCGGGGCGATTGCGCTCACCATGGCCCGCCGCTCCCCTTCCGCGACCGTGTGGGCGATCGACGTGAACCGTCGCGCCCGCGAGCTCTGCGCCGCGAACGCTGAGCGGATCGGGCTGACCAACGTCCGGGTCTGCGCACCGGCCGACGTGCCGCCCGACCTGCGCTTCGCCGCGATCTGGAGCAATCCGCCCATCCGCATCGGCAAGGCCGCACTCCACGAGTTGCTGCTCTTCTGGCTGGACCGCGTGGCGCCGATGGCCGAGGCGCACCTCGTGGTCCAGAAGCACCTCGGCGCCGATTCGCTGTCGACGTGGTTGAGTGCCCACGGCCACCCCACCGACAAGGTGGCGACGGGCGCCGGCTTCCGTGTGCTCCGGGTGCGCTCCGGTGCTCCGGACGGCCGTGGTGTCACACCGCCGTCAGCGTCGAGCGGGATCGACCTCGATCCGGAGGCGTGATCCTCTCGGCCTGACTGAGCGCGACAGCACGTCGCCCAATTCGTCCCAGGTGGCGGTCCGCACCAGGAACCCGTCACCGTCGTTCGCCGCCGATACCGGGAGCCCCTCGACGAACTCGTCGGCGCCTGGCCCGCTCACCCTTGCGAGTGCGCTGAACGGCGGCAGTCCGAGATCGCGACGGCGTTGCGCCTCCACCTTCACCAGCCGGCCAGGGTCGGACAGCAGCGCCGCCTGCAACACCTCGTGCTCGGGTCGGAAGGTCTGCACCAGGAGCCGGCCCCCTGCGGCGCGTGGCCCGAGCAGTCGCGCGCCGCGGACGAGGATCGCCATCGCCTGCTCGGCAGCGCGGTAGCGAGGCGCGAGCAGTTCGGCATCGATGTCGAGGAACGCCACCACGTCGGCATCGCGAACCCGGTGCAGCACAGCTTCCGTGCCCACGTACACACCCGCGTCGGGGACCGCCTCGTCGGTCGATCCCGTCACGGCGACCGCGGGCCGAGCCGCGGCCGCTTCCAGCTCCTCGCGGAGCCGTCCGACACCTGGCCTCACGTTGGCCAACGCGGTCGAACCGCAGTGTTGACAGACCGGCGGCCGCTCGGTGCCGCAACGTCGACAGTGCAGCGTCTGGTCGTCGCGCTGCTGGACGGCTGCCTCACATCGCTCGCAATGGAGCAACGACTGGCACGAGCGACAGGCGAGCAGCCTCGCTCGGCCAGGCGTGTTGTGCACACACACCACTCGCAGCTCCGGATCACGAAGCGCTTGGATCAGGCGGCTGGTGAGCAGCGACCGCTTCCACGGTTCCTCGCCGCGCCGGTCGATCAACTCGACGATCGGCCAGCCGTCGCGTTCGTCGGCCACCGTCGGCCGCATCCACCGACTCCCCGACCAGGCGAGCGCCGCCACCGTCGGGCACGGTGACACCAGCACCACAGGAACGCCGAGCCGTCGACCGCGCTCGATGGCCAGGTCGCGGGCATGCCACGTGGGCGTACGTTCCTCCTGCAGCCCCTCGTCGTGCTCGTCGAGCACCACGATCGCAGCCAGGTCCGGCACGCTCGCCCAGATCGCGCTGCGCGCGCCGACCACCACGTGCGCCCCGCCCGATGCGGCCGAGGCCCACGCATCGGGCATCGTCGCCACACTGAGGCGAGAACCGCGCAAGCGGGCGGCCAACAAACCCACCTGATCGTGCGACGGATGGATCACGAGGATCCGGCCGCGTTCGCAAGCCGCGAGAACGATCGGCAACGGGTCGTCGCTCGGCGACACCCTGATCACACCCCCGCCGTCGGCGAGCAGCTGTCGGGCCCCATCGCTCGCACCGGGCACGACGCGTTGATCGACCGCCGTGGAGGTTGCCAGGGCATGGACCATGCGCGATGGGCTCGCCGACACGAACAGCGGTCGGAGACGTCCGGCTCCCCATCGGTGAGCCGCCCACTCCGCCAGGCCGATCACTTCCGGCGAGGGTCCACAGCCCGACCACTTGGCAATCGGGACCAGTCGCTCGACCGCCACGTCGGACTCGAGCAGCTGATGGGAGGTCCCGACGCGGGTCACCCAGCCACCGACGCGCCGACCGTG
>JAYSLK010000594.1:0-6306 GCA_043725585.1 Actinomycetota bacterium | reverse complement strand
GCGCGCGTCGACCACCGTCGCCTCGAACTCGGAGAGGTAGGCGTCGCGCAGGTAGGACAGATCGGTGCTCATCGGTCGTGATTCTGGCAGCCCCGCTAGCGTGATCGTCGATGGGCCGATTCGATCCTGCCGGCTTGGCCGGCCGCCTTGCCCGCTCGGTACGTGCCGCCGATGTGACAGCGCGCGTGAAGCATGCGACGCAGACGCTCCGCGACGAGTTCCAGGCCGGCAAGCGGGGCGACGAAGGCCCTGCCCAGCCGATCTGGGCCTCGCCGAAGGAGCAACTCGATGCGGTTCTCGGCCTGCTGCGCGGGGCGTCCCAGGCATCCGCAACCGCGGCGACCGAGACCGATGGCGGTTCCGGTGTCACCGAGCCGCAGGGCCCCGGCTCCGACGCGGCCGATCTCGACGACACGCTCGCGGCCGATGCCGACGAGGTGGCGGACGCGCTGCGCAACGTCGACTGGGCAACGGTGAAGTCGGCTGCGGCCGAACGCACCGGCGATGCTGCCCGAACGGTGAAGGCCATGGCCGACCAGGTCGATTGGTCTCGAGTGCAGCCGGTTGCGGCACAGGTGTCGAGCGCGCTCATCGCTGCGGTCGCGTCGGGGCAACTCGGCGTCGGCGGACGGCTGGGTTCCACCGTGGCTCGGGCGATCGTCGACCAGGGTGGTCTCGGTCAGCAGGTGGCGAAGCGCGTGAACGCCAGGCAGCTACCGGTGCCGGCCGACCTGCGTCGGATCATCGACGCCACCGCCCGCGAGTCCTGACCGACCCGACCCGACCCACCGCACCGTCGCGATGAGCGATGAGCGATGAGTGGCCCTGGCGCCCCCATCTCTCATCGCGGTCCGTCGGTCGAGGTGTCGTCGTGATCCTCGAGCCGGGTGAGCTCGAGGGTCGCGGTCGCCACCACCTGGTGGACTCGGTGCGCGGCACCGATCGAGTCGGGGCCGTTGTGGCTGCCCTCCACCGGCACGACCACCAAGCCGGACGCAATCGGCCTCCAACGGGCCTCGGTGTAGGCACGATCGGTGGCCGATGCTGCCAGGAGAACCGTCCGGGTCGGCAGGCGCAGAGGGTGGTAGGCCATCGCTGATCGGTCGACCGACTCCTCCACGAGCACCGCGGCGGTCTGCGCCGCTCCGAGCGCGGCTCCCGCCCCGGTTGTCTCACCGCGGCGAATCGCCAAGGCCAGACGACGGCGGGCAGCCACGCGACGGTTCAGTTCGGTCGCAACGCCCCGGGCACCACCGTCGGCGAACAGGCGGCGGTACTTGGCGAATCGCGACCCACGCGACTCCCGCAGTGCGTCAGGGTGCACCGTGTCCATGAAGACCACGGTGTCGGAGTGGTGACCGAGCGCGCGTCGGCGCTTGGCCACCTCCCACGCCAGCAGCCCACCGCTCGAGCCGCCGAGCAGCACGCATGGGCGATGCCCGGCGATGTCCTGAAAGGCCTCGAAGAAGGCGTCGACCTGGTGTTCGATCGTCGCTTTCGCAACGGTGCGCTCATCGGCGCCGGGCAATCGGAAGCCGACGACGTGATGGGCGATGTTCTGCATGCGCAAACCCTCGATCAGGTCGTAATAGCCGAGGAGGTGGCCGTTGCCGCCGTGGGCGAAGAGCGCCAACATCGGTCGGCTGCGGTCGTTGGGATCGCCCTGTTCCCACTCGACCAGTGGATGGCTCAGAGGATCGCTGGCCACCTGTCGATGGTTGGATCCCGCCGAGGCGTCGAGCGCCGCCGCCAGCCCCTGTGCCGTGGGGTGTTCGATCAGCCGGGTCACCATCACCGGGCGGCCCAGGTCTTGTTCGATTCGCGTGACGGTCAACAGGGCAGCCAGCGAGTCGCCACCACTGCGGAAGAAGTCGTCGTTCGGCAAGATCTCGCGTTCTAACGCCGATGTCATCGCGTCGAGCACGACGGCCAGGGTGGCCGATGACGGCGAGGGTGCCGTCGAGCCGCCGCGGCGCCTCGACGGCGCGCCCTGAGGGTCGGGGCTGAGACCGTCCTCCCGTCGAGTCGGAGTCAGGCCGACGAGCGAACCTCGATCCAACTTGCCATGGACGTTGCGCGGCAGCCGATCCCACACCTGGAACCGGGTGGGGCGCAACTTCGGCGGGAGCACGGCGAGCGCATCTGCGATGTCTTGCAGCTCCACGCGACCGCCAGAGGTCTCGATGTGCGCGACGAGGACCAGCCGATCGCTGTGCTCGGAGACCGACCGACGAAGGGCCGTCACCGGGTCGTCGGCGGCGCTCGCCCGGGCGAGGAGCGCACGGGCGGTGACATCGGGGAGGGCCGCCAGGGCCTCGTCGAGTCGTCGCGGATCGGCCATCGACACCACCGCGTCGAGAACTCCGCTGACTCCGACGAGCACGCGTTCGATCTCGGCGGGTTCGATACGCAGACCGTTCACGCTGAGCTGATCGTCGACCCGGCCCTCGAACCACACCGTGGCGGCGTCGATGCGAGCTCGATCGCCCGTGAGGTACGAACGCCCGAGGTCGCTGACCACGAATCGCCGCGCCATCGACTCGGTGTCGTTCACGTATCCGTTGCTCACCCCTGAGCCGCTTATCTCCAACTCGCCGAGGCAGCCCGCAGGGAGCGGCGTGCCTGCTTCATCTACTGCTCGGACGATCGTTCCGGCGATCGGTCGACCGATCGGAACCGGGTCGTCACCCGGTGAGCAGCGGTGGACCGTTGCCCACACGGTGGTCTCGGTCGGGCCGTATTCGTTGATCAACGCGCACTCCGGACGCAGCTCGACGTGGCGGTTCACGAGATCGGCGGCGCACGCTTCACCGGCAACGATCACGTGGCTCATCCAGCGTGAGCGATCGGCGCCACGTTGCAGCAGGGCGCGATAGAGGGTGGGCACCAGCAGCGTTGCCTCGACCTGACGATCGTCGATGAGGTGAAGCAGCGCGTCGGGATCGCCGGCCTCGGCATCGGTGGGCAGCACCACGGTGCCGCCTGTCGTCAGCGTGCCGTACAGACCGGCCACGGACGAGTCGAACGCCAAGCTGGACACGACGAGGAACGACGCGATGTCGTTGCCGTAGAACTGGCGTCGAGCCTGATTGGAAGTTCCGAGCTGATCGTGACCGACGGACACGCCGCGGGGCGTTCCCGTGGAACCCGATGTGAACAGGACGTATGCCTCGCCGTCCGGCACGTCGCTCGACCGGAGGCCGGCATGCCCGCCGGGCGCCAGCGCGATCCCGGCCCCGTCGATGGCGGCGTGAGCCCCAGCCTCCGACGCGATCAGCTGTCGCCGAGCGAGCGGCGCAGTGGGATCGATGGGGACGAAGGAGCATCCGGCCCGCCAGACTCCGAGGAACCTGGCGATCGTCTCCTCGCTGCGTGGAGCCAGCACCGTGACCCGGCTGCCCGCCGTCACGCCGAGTGCGCGCAGGGTTGCGGCGACCTCGTCGGCTGCCCGGATCAGGTCTGCATAGGAGGTGGACCGTCCCGCACAGTGGATGGCAGCCGCGTCGGGTGAGGCGCTCGCGATGTTTGCGATGAGGCGGTCGACCCGCCGCTTCGACGGCTCGCCGTCGAGGGGGTCGCCGACGAGGCGGCCCTCTAGCAGTGACGGAAGTTCGAGCTCGGCGACGGTGCGTGATGGATCGACCAACAGGCGGCCGATCGTGTGTTGCACGTCGTCGAGGAGCAGTTGGGCGCCGCGGTCGTCGAGGATCGTGCCGCGATACTCGAGGCCCAGGTCGACAGCCTCGTCGCGCACCTGGACGAAGAACGTGGCATCGGCGACCGCTGCACCGCTCCACAGGATCTCGTGTTCGGCGTGCACGGGTCCGCCGACCGAGGTGGCCAGATCCTCGTAGGCGAGGATGACGTTCCCGGCGCCGAGCGGGAGACCTGCGTGTCGTGCTTCGGCTACCAGGAGCGCGGCCGGAAGGCGTCGGTGCGCGAGCACCTGCGCAACCTCGGTGCTGGCGCGCCCGGCCACGTCGGCCAGCGTCATGCTCGGTTCGAGCTCCATCGGCACCGGCAACACGTTCAGGAAGTAGCCCACCAGGGACTCGTCCGACGGTTCACGCAGCGATGTCGTGAGCCCGATCGTGAACCGGTCGGCACCCGCGTAGCGGCGCAGCGTCGCGGCGAGCGCTGCGAGCGCGAGCGCAAAGCCGGTCGTGGCGGGCCCCCGGCGAAGCTCGGTCGCCGTCCAGGGAAGGCGGCGACCAACGAATCCGTCGGGGCCAGGGCGGTCGTGGCGCAGGAGTCCGAGCGCGTCCGTGGCCGGCGCTTGCCAACGGCGCTGCCAATGCGCGATGTGGGTCGCGAGGTCGCGATCCACCGCGGCTGCGACATCGCTGTAGCTCGCCGCGAGCGGGACCAGCTCGTCACCGTCGAGCACGGCACACACGTCGGCCCACAGGCGGTCGAACGAACCGGCGTCGAGGGACACGTGATGGACGACGAGTGCGACTGCGCACCCGCCACCATCGAGCGGCGAGAGCTCGGCCTTGAGGAGCGGACCCCGTTCCAGATCGAACATCTCGCGCTGGAGGAGCAGTGCGCCACCACGAGCCGATTCGACATCTGTCGAGTCGCTGCGCGCGACCAGGCGCACCGCCTGGTCACCGCGCAGCTCGCGGCGCGGCGAGCCGAAGGTCCAGTGCAACGGCTCGTGACGCACGGCCACGGCTTCGAGCGCCGAGCGGAGCTGCCCGGCATCGATCGCCCCATCGACCCGGTAGAACCGGGCAACGTGGTAACGGGCATCGTCTTCTCCGGTACGCACCTCGTAGAGCAGCGCTCGTTCGCCGGCAGACAGCATCGGTGTGCCGTCGCCAGTGCGACCGGAACGAGGCTCGACCAGGACGGGGGTCTGTGTCGTCGGCACGAGGTCGTCGATCGCCGCGGCGACCTCGCGCAGGCGGTGATGGGCGAACACCAACTCCTCCGAGACCGTCACGCCGAGGTGGCGGCTCGCGGCGAGGGAGAACTCGATCGCAGCGAGCGAATCGCCTCCCAACTCGAAGAAGTCGTCGGACACGCTGACGGGCTCGATGCGCAGGATCCGCTCCCACAGCTCGACCAGGAGCCGCTCGGTGTCGGAGTCCGGAAGCTCGAGTGCGAGCGTGGATGGCCGATGCACGCGGTCGGGCGGTGGCAACGCAGAGGTGTCGAGCTTGCCGTTGGATGTCTGCGGCAAACGGTCGACCTGGACGAACGCAGCAGGGATCGCTGCTGCCGGCAGCCGTTCGGCGAGGAACCTTCTGATCTCTGCCGGCGTCGGGATCTGCTCGACGTCGGGCGCCGCTTCGATCCACGCCGTGAACACCGTTCGAGGACGAGGTCGGTAGCCGATCTCGGCCAGCATTCGCGTCACGTCGTCGAGGTCGAGTTGGTCGTCGAGCTCGTCCATCGCCTCGGCGCGCGTCTTGTGTCCCAGCCGCACGTCCCAGGCATACGGGACGGCGTAGTTGTGGTAACCCTGCTCGGTCTGATGAGCGTGGATGCCCGCCGCGTTGACCAGGCAGTTGGTCGATCGACCCGTATCGGCCGGCCGAACCCAGGGTGCCCGCGTCGCCAGGAAGTGGAGCATCTCGGCCAGTTCGACATCGATGTAGCGGTAGTAGTCGACGAAGGTGAGTCGCTCGAAGATGTCGTCGGTGGCGAACACCGACGTGTCGAGCAGCCGGTTCGGAGCGTCGTGAGCTCGGTGGTAGCTGCGCCGGGCCTCGAGGACGGCCCGGTCGATGGCGTCGGGATCGAAGCGGTCGCCGTCGAACTGGCCGGGCATGAGCCGCGTCTCGAACAGCTGGCCCCGGCTGAGCCCGGTGATGAGCAGCGGTGCGCCCACCTCTTCGGCGACCTGCACGCCGAGGGTGTAGATCGTCTTGTAGCAGCCGTTGCAGACGTTCGAGTACCGCTCGAGGCTGTCGCGGAAGATCGCGTCCATGTGCTCGGTGGTCACGAAGCGGTGCTCGATGCCGAGATCGGTGACGGAACGGCGGATGTTCTGCTTGGCGCCTTCGGAGATGTAGCCGTTGTCGAGCGTGACGGTGATGACCTCGAAGCCCATCTCGATCAACTTGTAGAGCGAATACGTGGAGTCCTTGCCGCCGCTCAACAGGTGCACCGCGTCGAATCGTCCGCGGCGCTCGGCCCGTGCCCGGTTGCGGAGTGCCAGCAGATCGTCTGGCGTACGGAACCACGCCTGCGCCTGTGTCTTGATCCGCTCGTAGTCATGACACGTCCCGCAGACGCCGTCGGCATCGAACGTCGTGCCGGGCACGTCGCTCGGCAGGCCGCAGCGTTGGCAGTGCT
>JAYSLK010000593.1:0-5168 GCA_043725585.1 Actinomycetota bacterium | reverse complement strand
CATCGGCGTCACGGAGCCGGAGCTCGTGTGTGATGTGGCGAGGCACCTTGAACACGAACCGGAACCCGGGGTGTGCGAGCTCGGCCCACTTCGCAACGGTCGACGGCGACGGTGAGGCGTAGAACGTGGTGTTGCCTTCGACGGCGTTCACGAAACGGCTGTAGGCCGCAAGTTCCTGACCGGTCGAGGTGGCACTCGGCAAGAACCGACCCACCCACGGGCGATGCGCCCACATGGGACAACCGACGTGCAGAACGGATCGTGAGCGAGACGACGCGCCACGCGACGTCAGGCTCACGGACGGGAGGTCGTCGGGCCGGCGAGCAGGTACCGGCGAGCGTGTCGATCGACATCCACCAGCTGCCACCCCAGCCGCATCCGAGGCTCGAGCTCCGCCCGCACCGTCAGACGCGCATGCACTGCGGCGTCGTTCGAGTCGGCGATGTCGTCGGCAGTGGCCATCGGCACATCGACGGCGAGCTCGGGGTCCGGCTTGGTCGCGGCATCACGAAGATCCCACGACACCATCACGCGATCCGACGGGAGCGCGCCGTTGATCCCCCCCAGATGCCCGTAGTAGTCGACGTGGTAGGCGACCCCACGAGCGCCGAGCACGTGCAGGTTGAGGTGGGCGTTGCCCAACTGCAGCGGGTCGTAGGTCCAGCGCATCTGGGTGATGCCTCGGTCGAGGCACCACCGACGCTGGCGTTGCTTCAGCTCGACACCCAGACCATTGCGGCGCCACCGAGGATCGACCGCCATGTAGTGCGAGTGCAGCACGTGCGGGTCGCGGGTGGGAAAGCCGTACACGGCTCCGACCATCTCGTCGCTGTCGAAGGCGCCGAGCGCCACACCTCCTTCGCCGACCGTGGCAACGAGCATGTTCACCGAAACGCGATCACCCCCACCACCCCAGATGCGGCCTTCGAACGGCGGCAGGTGGGCGAGCTGGTCAGCCGTCACGAGGTCGCGGAACTCGAGTCGTGACAACGGGCCGTCGACGGTCATGGCCGGAGCACCTCGACGCTCTGAGTGACCTCCTGGAGGTAGCCGCGGTCGAGGGTGACTCCGATGCCGGGGCCGTCGGGCACCGGCATGATCCCGTTCGTCGCCTCGAGTTGCTGTTCGGTGATGTCGCGAGCGTAGGTGCGGCTGGCGGACGCCGTATCGCCTGGGTACACGAAGCCGGGCATCGTTGCGAGGTGGATGTTGTGGGCGCGTCCGATACCGGTCTCGAGCATGCCACCGCACCACATCGGCACCTGGCGTGACACGCAGATCTCGTGCACGCGCTGGACGGCGGTGATGCCGCCGAAGCGGCCCACCTTCACGTTCACCACCTTGCACGCCTGCAGGTCGAGCGCGGCCGTGACCCGAGCGGGCGAGGTGAGCGTCTCGTCGAGACAGATCGGTGTACGCAGTTGGGGCGCGAGTTTCGCGTGGTCGGTGAGGTCGTCCCAGTGCAAGGGCTGCTCGATGTAGTGCAGGTGGAAGTCGTCGAAGCTGCGCAGCAGGTCGATGTCGGCGAGGGTGTACGCCGAGTTGGCATCGGCGGTCAGCTCGATGTCGGGGAATCGGTCGCGGACGGCGGTGAGCAGGTCGACATCCCAACCGGGCTCGATCTTCAGCTTCACCCGCTGGTACCCCTCGCCGACGTGCTTGGCGACCGACGCAACCGTGTCGGCCACCGAGTTCATGCCCAGACTCGCGCCGACCGGGATCTCGGTGCGATCGCCGCCGAGCAGGGTGCACATCGCGACGCCCTGTTGACGGGCGTAGCAGTCCCACACCGCCAGTTCGACGGCAGCCTTGGCCATGGGGTTGCCGCGCCACTTGGCCCAGCGGTCGAGCAGCTCCCCGGGGTGATCGCAACCGTGGGCGAACAGGTCGGGAGCGAGCGCGTCGCGCATCAGACCGATGGCCCCGGCGATGGTCTCTTCGCGATAGTGCGGCAACGGGTCCATCACCCCTTCGCCGAAGCCCTCGATCCCTTCGCTGCGCACCGTGACGATGACCGCGGTCTTGCCCACCTCGGACGAGAAGGAGGTCTTGAAGACGTTTCGATACGGGAGATGGACGATCCGGAGTTCGATCTCGTCGATTCGCACGGTTTGGTTCCTGTCGGTCGAGGGTGACGTGATCACCAGGTGTCGATGTTCGGACGTTTCTTGCCACGATGCGACCGCGGCGGTGGCGTGGTTGCCAGCAGGGTCGAGATCCACCGACGCGAATCGGCAGGGTCGATCACGTCGTCGATCTCGAAGTGCGACGCAGCGTTGAGAGCCTTGCCGTGCGTGTACATCCGCTCGACCATCTGTTGGAACAACGCCTCGCGCTCCGCCGGGTCGGCGACGGCTGCGAGCTCGTTCCGGTAGCCGAGCCGCACCGCGCCTTCCAGGCCCATGCCACCGAACTCACCGGTGGGCCACGCAACGCACGCCAGCGGGGCCTTGGTGCTGCCGCCCATCATCGCTTGGGCACCGAGGCCGTAGCTCTTGCGCAGCACGATGGTCACCATCGGCACCGTGATGTTGGCTCCCGTGACGAACAGGCGGGTGCAGTGCCGCACGAGCGCGGTCTGTTCCACCTCCGGGCCGACCATCATGCCGGGCGTGTCGACGAGTGTGATCACCGGCAGGCCGAACGCGTCGCACAACTGAAGGAAGCGTGAGGCCTTGTCGGCACCGTCGCTGTCGATCGCGCCAGCGAGGTGGGTCGGGTTGTTCGCCAGCACGCCCATCGGGCGGCCTTCCACCCGCACCAGCGCCGTCACCATGCCGAGGCCGAAGTCCCGCCGCAGTTCGAGCACCGAGTCCATGTCGAACATCGCATCGATCACCGCTCGTACGTCGTAGCTCCGTTTGCGGTCCTCGGGGATCGTGCGGCGCAGCGCTCGCTGGTCGGGCGCCGTCCACGTGGACAGGGCACCCTGGAAGTACGCCAGGTATCGCTTCGCGACAGCGACCGCCTCGGCCTCGTCGGCGACCGCGATGTCGACCACACCGTTGGCACGTTGCACCTCCATCGGGCCGATCTCGGTGGGGAGGAACACACCGAGGCCGCCACCTTCGATCATCGCCGGGCCACCCATGCCGATGTTGGAGTCGACGGTGGCGATCACCACGTCGCAGCACCCCAGGATGGCGGCGTTGCCGGCGAAGCAGTAGCCGGCGTTGATGCCGACGAGTGGCACGAGGCCACTGAGCTGCGCGAAGTACATGAAGGCCAGGCAGTCGAGGCCGCTCACCCCGGTCTGGTCGGTGTCGCCCGGTCGGCCACCGCCGCCTTCGGTGAAGAACACCACGGGCAGTTGCAGCTGCTCGGCCACCCCGAACAACCGATCCTTCTTGCGGTGGTTCTGCGTGCCCTGCGTTCCGGCGAGCACGGTGTAGTCGTACGACACGGCCACCACCTGCGCGGCCGCTTGCGAGAACAGATCGCCGTTCACGGTGCCGACACCGCCGATCATGCCGTCCGCGGGAGTTCGGGCGATGAGGTCGTCGAGTGCCCGCCGTCGGCGCTGGGCGGCGATCACCACGGGCCCGTACTCCACGAACGAGCCATGGTCGACCAGATCGGCAACGTTCTCGCGAGCGGTGCGGCGTCCGACCCGTCGACGCCGCTCGACGGCATCCGGACGGGCGGGATCGAGCCCGATCTGATGGCGGCTCTGCGTCTCCGCGAGGTCGGGACGGACGTGATCCGGGTCGTCGATCACTGCGACGACGACCTCGGCGCCTCCCACCTGACCTCCCACCTGACCGGCCACCTGACCGGCCACCTCACCAGGAACCTCACCGGCAACCTCACCAGGAAGGATCGACGCGACCGGCTCGCCGGCCATCACCGTCTGCCCGACGGAAACGAGGATCCGCTCGACCGTCCCGCTCTCGAGAGCCTCGATCGCGTGGTGCATCTTCATCGACTCGATGAGCATCATCTGCTGACCGGCCCGCACGACCTGGCCTGCGATCACGTCGACCGTGACGATGGTTCCCTGCATCGGGGCTGCGAGGTTCACGGACGCTTCTACGGTCACGGACGCCGACCGTAGCGGGCGCGCCCTGTCACCGTCACCGCCGTGAGCATCATGTTCCGTCGCTTGCAAGTCGTTGCTGTGCCGACTCGGTGGCGCTGCGGATCGGTTCGTGGATCGATGCCGCGGCCAGCCCGAAGATCGGCATGCTGCCATAGATGGCCTCCGATGTTCCCGGCGTCACCCGGTAGGTCTCGTGCCAGTAGCCGAAGGTGTGATCGACACGCGTGAGGGCCGCCAGCTGACGCCACGCCGCGAGATGCGGCTGCGTGTCGTCGTGAGAGAACGCGACCAGATGATCGATGTCTTCCCAGTACTGGATCATCCCGATGCCACACCAGTAGACGAACAGGTAGCCGCCGAGATACCCGGCGGGGCGGCGCCGCTGCACGTGCCGCCACATCCGCACCGTGTTCATCATCGGCCGCAACCATCGATGGATCGCAGACGGCCGATTGAGGCGCATCCCGATCGCGAACACCACGAGCGGTCGATCGACGCGCGCGGTGTACCTCCCCGGATGGACCTTCGCCATGGTCGTCGTCCCCCTCGGTCGTCGCGCGGAACCTACCAGGAGCCGGCCCGGCATCGGTGAGGTACCGTTCCCGCCGTGGCCGAACGAGCGAGCGCCGGAGACCCTGTGGTCGTCGCTGTCGCGGGTCGCGAGCTCACCGTGACCAACCCTGATAAGGTGTTCTTCCCTGCGGCCTGCAGTGGTCGCGGCGCCACCAAGCTCGACCTCGTCCAGTTCTACGTGTCGATCGAGACCACCGTCATGCGAGCGATGCACAACCGGCCAGTGCTGCTCCAACGGTTCCCGAACGGCTCGACCGGCAGCTCGTTCTTCCAGAAGCGCATGCCTGAGGGCGCGCCCGAATGGCTGAGCACCACGATCGTGAGCACGCCGAACGGCACCACGTCGAACGCACTCGTGATCGACGATCTCGCCCACCTGGTGTGGGCCGTGAACCTGGGATGCCTCGGCTTTCACTCATGGCCCTTCCGAGCCGCCGACCCGGCGCACTGCGACGAGCTGCGCATCGATCTCGACCCGGGCCCGGGCACGACGTTCGGCATGGCTCGAGAGACCGCTCACGAAACTCGACGGCTCTTCGACGAACTGGGCGTGCGC
>JAYSLK010000592.1:0-3858 GCA_043725585.1 Actinomycetota bacterium | reverse complement strand
CCGGGGACCTCGGCGAGCATGGTGTCCTCCACCGTGCTGTCGTCGATGACGAGCCAGATGATCACCCCGACGATCGCTCCGATCAGCGGGAACAGGATGAACGCCCAGAGCTGTTCGAGCGCTCCGGTGTCGGGATCGGCGAACAACGCTGCCCCGAAGCTGCGGGCCGGGTTCACCGACGTGTTGTCGACGGGGATCGAGATCAGGTGGATCAACGCGAGTGTGAAGCCGACCACCAGGCCACCCATGCCAGCGGGGATGCGACCGCTCGTCGACGCGGCCAAGACGACGACCACCAGTACCGCGGTGAGCACCACCTCGACCACGATGGCCGCACCGAGCCCGAAGTACGGACCGGACCAGAGGTTCGCCGCGAACTGACCGCGGACGAACTCGTCGCGTCCGTTGGCGATACCGAACACGATCGCAGCTCCGGCGATCGCCCCGATGAGCTGGCCGATCACGGCGAAGACCGCGTGCGTGCCGGTCACCTTGCGCGTGACGTACAGCCCCAGGGTGACGGCGGGGTTGATGTGGCATCCCGAGATCGGACCGATCACGTAGGCCATCACCAGCAGCGAGAGGCCGAAGGCGAGGCTGATGCCCAGCAGGCCCACCTCTGGAGCGAGGATGGCAGTACCCGGCCCGCCGATCATGAGCACGGCGGTGCCGAAGAGCTCAGCGGCAAGGATCCGGCCGTGGTTGGTGGGAGCGGTGGCGGTCATGGCCTCGACACTATTCCGTGGCGGAGCCCTGCTCGGACACGCCGGTCCGCGGGCGCCGTCCGGGCAGATACCGTCACGGTGTGGCACCCCGTCGGCGCACCGATACACACCTCGTCACCCGCGTCGATCGCACCGGAGCAAAGCGTTCCCCCGATGAGCTCATCGTCGAAGAACCGATGACCATCCAGCTCGACGGGCACCGTGTCGCCACCACCATGCGCACACCCGGGCACGACTACGAACTCGCGGCGGGCTTCTGCCACGGCGACGGTCTCCTCGCCGGTGCTCCGGTCATCGGCGTGCGGTACTGCGCCGACGGGGCGGCGAGCGACAGCGCGTTCAACGTCGTCACCGTCGAGACAGGCGGGCGTGCGCCGGTTCCGACACCCCGGCTGGGCAACACCACTTCCAGCTGTGGGTTGTGCGGAAGCGAAGCGATCGACCAGCTGTGCGACGTGCTGCAACCCCTTCCCGAGACCGCGCCCATCCCGCTGCATGTGCTCGCATCGGTGTCCGAGGCCGTGTTGGGCAGCCAGGGCTTGTTCGCCAGCACCGGGGCCGTGCACGCCGCAGCAGCGTTCACCGCCGCCGGCACTGTTCAGCTCGTTCGCGAGGACGTGGGCCGCCACAACGCCGTCGACAAGGTCGTCGGCAGGATGCTGCTCGATGGCTCGCTTCCCGCCACCGGACTCGGACTGTTCGTCAGCGGGCGAGCGAGCTTCGAGCTCGTGCAGAAGGCGTGGGCCGCAGGGTTCTCCACGCTGGTTGCCGTGAGCGCGCCCACCAGCCTCGCGGTGCAGACCGCCCAGCGAGCTGGCCTGCGGCTGTTGGGCTTCACACGACGCGATCGCCTCAATGTGTACGCGCCCGAACGGATCACCGACGATCCACGGTGGGGTGATCTGAGGTGAGCTCACCGCGTTCGATCGGTTCTGGCGGCCCGACGCGGAGCGAGCAGGGTGAGTGGGCGCGACGCCGTAGCCTGGAGCCATGAGCGAAGCCTCCAGCGCCCCCGTGAGCCTGCGCACCGGACTCGGTGTGCTCCACCTGTTCTGCAAACCCACGCCGATGTTCGAGCCCGAGGCACTCGTCAGCGCGGTGAAGGGGGCCGAAGCAGCCGGATGTCAAGTGGTGACCGTCGCGATGCTGGGACACAAGGCCGACGTCGCGGTGATGGCGATGTGCGCCGACCTGCGCGCCCTGCGCTCCCTGCAGACCGCCGTGCAGCGCGCTGGTCTCGACGTGGTCGACAGCTACGTCAGCATCACCGAGGTGAGCGAGTACGCGAAGGGGATGCCCGAGGAGATGACCCGGGGCCGGCTGTATCCGAACCTCCCGCCGAATGCCGAGCTCACGTCGTGGTGCTTCTATCCGATGAGCAAGAAGCGCGAGTCACATGCGAACTGGTTCACGCTGCCGTACGACGAGCGCAAGGACCTGATGCACGAGCACGGCACCAGTGGCCGCAAGTTCGCCGGCAGGATCGTGCAGTACGTCACGGGCTCCACCGGCCTCGACGACTTCGAGTGGGGTGTCACGCTGTTCGGCGGTACGCCCGAGGATCTGAAAGACGTCGTGTACACGATGCGCTTCGATCAGGCGTCGGCGTTGTACGGCGAGTTCGGAGCGTTCTACTTCGGCATGGTGACACCGGTGGAGCAGCTCGCCGTCCAGATCTGATCGATGGCGCCCGGTGAGATGGCGCCCGGTGAGATGACGCCCGGTGATCGGAGGTCCGGGCTCGCTCAGCCGGTCCGGCTGTCGACACGAACCGGGGGGCGGAGGTCGGTCATGTCGAGCCCGCGCTCGTCGAAGTGGTACACGTCGAACAGCCCGACGCTCGGGTCTCCGTTGCGTCCGAGGTCGAGCTCGCCGGACGGGCCGTCGTAGTCGATCGAGCGGCCACCTTCGAGTTGCTCGATGCACTCGGTGAACGACTCGCAGGAGGTGCCCCCGCTGGTGACCTGCACGATCTGATCGGCCATGGCCGCGCCATCGATGACGTCGGCCTGGTCGGCGGTGAGGGCGATGATGTTCATGCAGTCGTATGCGTTCGCGGCGAAGAAGCGGCCGTTGTCGGGCAGCCCATCGGTCGAATCGGATCCGTCGGAAGCACCGACGGTCGAACGGGGCGAGACCCCCCGCATCAGCTGCAGGATCGCCGGATCGAGCCGCCGATACACGCTCGCCGTTTCTGGAACGCGCATCGCGTCGTTCATCCAGATGCTGCTCACGGTGTCGGTGTCGATCACGTCGGCGATTGCCTGCACGATCCGGGGACCGGCCTCAGGATCGCCGATGACACCGATCGTGGCGGATCCCGATCGGGCGACGGCCGCGGCGCCCACGTCGTACTCGGACTGCTGCGGATCGAACCCGATCGTCGCCTTCGTCGTCACCCCGAGAGCGTCGAGCTCAGCGCTCACCTTCTCCATGAACGGTCTGCCGAAGGCATCATCGACGAAGGCGAGCACGACGTCGGTTCCGGCCTCGTCGAGCATCTTGGCCAAGGCCTTGGCCTGCAGGGAATCGGACGGGATGGTGCGCACGAACAGCGGCCCGGTGTCGGGGAAGCCGTCGAGGCCCAGCGTGCTCGCCGTCGGCGAGCAGGTGAGGACGTCGTCGCCGACTGCGATCGGCAGCAGACGCGCCGCAAGCAGCGACGATGCCGGCCCGATGATCGCATCGACCTCTTCGCTGAAGATCCCGTCGAGCGACGGCGGGACGACACCATCGAGCGTCGACTCGTCGACGACGACGAGTCGGACCGGTTTGCCGTGCACGCCGGTCACCTTGGTCTCGGCTCGAGCGATTTCGACCGCTTCGTTCATCACGGTGCCGATCTCGCTGCCCGATCCGGTGAGTGGGAGGAGCACGCCGACGGTGAGCGTGTCGTCGGCCGAAGAACCGGGCGATTCGTCCGGCACTGATTCGCTCGTGTCGGGGCTCGCGCCTTCGGACGGGTTCGCATCGTCGTCGGAGCACGCAGTGGCGAACGAGGCCAGGGCGACGGCGACCGTCATGGCGATCGTCGTTCGCCGTCGGCTCATCCCCCACGTCCTGCCCATGCGGTCAGTGTACGAAGGTGATCACCAGTACTGGGTGCCCGCTGTGCCCTTGAACGGACCCGACA
>JAYSLK010000591.1:0-5988 GCA_043725585.1 Actinomycetota bacterium | reverse complement strand
CCGGGGACGAACAACCGGTCACGCAACAGCTCGGTGCTGGCCTTGCGCCACGGCAGCACCGGCGCAACGGCCATCAGGAACAGCAGCACGATGCCGATCGGCATCGACAGCCGATCGAAGAAGGGTTGACCGACGGCGATCTGCCGATCCTGCAGAGCTTCGATGATCAACGGGAACACCGTTCCCAACAGCACGACGAACGCGAACACGGTGAAGATCACGTTGTTGGCCAAGAACGCGCCCTCGCGCGAGATCGGGGAATCGATCGCCCCGGGCGACCGCAAGCGGTCGCCACGCCACGCGATGAGCGACAGAGAGACGACCACGATCAATCCGAAGAAGCCGAGCAGCCACGGGCCGATCGATCCATCGGCGAACGCATGCACGCTGTTGATCACGCCGCTCCGCGTGAGGAAGGTGCCGAGGATGGTGAGTGCGAACGTCGCGACCAGCAGGCTGATGTTCCACACGCGCAGCATGCCGCGTCGTTCTTGCACCAGCACCGAATGGATGTAGGCAGTGCCGGTGAGCCATGGCAGGAAGCTGGCGTTCTCGACGGGATCCCACGCCCACACGCCGCTCCAGCCGAGCACTTCGTAGCTCCACCACCCGCCGAGCAGGATGCCCAGGCTGAGGAAGCCCCATGCCAGCAGCGCCCATCGCCGGGTCTCCATCAGCCAGCCCTCGCCCACGCGCCCGGTGATGAGGGCGGCGAGCGCAAAGGCGAACGGCACGGTGAAGCCGACGTAGCCGAGGTAGAGGATCGGCGGGTGGAACATCACGAGGATGTGGTTCTGCAGCAGAGGGTCGGGGCCGGGCCCGTCGGTGACACCCGGCGCTCCGGTGGCGAACACATCGGTCGGCCCGAACGCGAGGAAGAAGAAGAACGCGGTGACGACGAACATCACGACGAGCGCCCACGCGATGAGCGGGTCGTCGAGCCGCTTGCGATAGCGCCACATGATGAACGCGGTGTAGGCCGCAAGCGTGGCGAGCCAGAGCAGGATGCTGCCTTCGAGCGCGCTCCACATCGCAGCGATGTTGTAGAGCATCGGCGTGCTGCGCGAGCCCACATCCTGCACGTACTGCAAGTCGAAGTCGTACGTGAGGATCGCGTTCATCATCACGCCGGCCGCCACGATGGCACCCGCTCCGGCGAGCCATGCGTAGTTGGGCGCGGTGCGCAGGAGGCGCCGATCCCCGCTCAGGGTGGCGGTCGCGAGCGCGATCGCGCCGAACAACGAAGCAACCAGGCCGACGATCAACGCCGAGTGGCCGAGCAGGCCGTTGACGCTGGTCCCGATCATGCTTGTGCCGCTGATGTCTGGAGCGAGCAGGCAGTCTGGGCCTCATCGAGTCGATCGGCGTTCTCCGCCTCGTACTCGTTGGAGTGCTTCACCTCGACTCGATCGCCTTCGAACACACCCGCCTCGGTGAGCCGTCCGTGCACCACCACCGGAATGCACTCCTGGAAGATGCCCCCGGGGTCGCCGTCGTAGCTCACCGGCATCTCCTTGCCGTTGAAGCTGATCACGAACGTGGTGGAGACACCGTCTTGGACGACCGTGCCCTCGTCGACGTTGCCCTGGACACGCAGACGACGTCCGGCCTCACAGCCGTCCTTGGTCCCCACCTCGTCGACGTTGCAGTAGTAGTCGATCGCGGATGACAGGAACTGGGTGACGAGCACCACGCCACCACCGAGCACCAGCACCAGCACCGCCATCGCGGGCCATCGCTTGCCTCTCCCGCGCGGGGCAGGAGCGGCGTCGTCGGTGCGTGGGCTCAGATCCACGGCTTGTCCTCGTCGGGCAGTTGGCGACCGAGTGTCCTCGCGCGACGAAGCACGTGCCACACGAGCGCACCGGCGCCCCCGAAGGCAGCGATGTAGCTCAGCAGGATGAATCCGATGTCGTCCATCAGCCAACGCCCTTCTTGCTCATGGCTTCGCTGCGGCGCTCCGCCAGAGCGAGATCGAGGCCCTTGTCGTCGAGCGCGTCCTCCATCGCCAACACGCGCTGGCGATGCAGCACGTACCACACGTACACCAAGGTGAACGCCACGGCGCTGAGCGTGAGCGTGAACAGCATCAGCCCATCCAGTTCCACGTCGGTGGTGCGATCTGCGACGCTCGCATCCTGATGCACCGAGCGCCACAGCCTGACACTGAAGTGCACCAGAGGAATCTCCAGTACCGCCAGCAGCGCCACGACCGCCGACCGACGGGCCCGCTGCTCGTGGCCACCGCCGAGGTCGCGCACCGCGAGGTAGCCGACGTAGCTGATGAACAAGAACGCCGTCGTGGTGACCCGCGCATCCCACACCCAGAAGGTTCCCCACGACAACCGGCCCCACAACGCGCCCGCGAAGAGAGTGACCGCCATGAACAGCACCCCGATCTCCGCACTGGCCCCGGCGATGCGGTCCCAGGCGAGCGAGCGCGTGCGGCGCCACAGGTACGCGGCCGATGACACGGCGGTGACGATGAAGGCCACGTACGCCACCCAGACGGTGCCGACGTGCACGTACAGGATGCGGACGCTCTCGCCTTGGATCACATCGGGAGGCGAGAGCACCAGACCGAACAGCGCCACGGCCGCGAGCGAGACCACGGTGGCCGCGCCGAGCCAGCGCGTGAACGTGGTGCCCGTGCCACGACCCGTCGGTGTGGGTGTGCCAGCGCGTGCTGGCGCGGGCCGCGTCGGAGAGTCCGTCGACGACGCGTGTCCCCGAGAGTCTGTGGTGTCCACGTGAGCGCTGTCCTCGTTCCTGTTCATTCCTGGGTGACTCATTCCTCGAGGAGGGGTCCGAACGCCACGGTGCCACCGATGCCGAACGTTGCTGCGTAGATGATCAGCATCCCGACCCAGGGCCAGCCCTCGCTCGTCGCCGCTCCACTCGCTCCGAACGCCGCTTCCGTCGCTCGGGTCGCACCGATCAGTACCGGCGCCACCACCGGGAACAACAGCAGCGGGAGCAACGTCTCGCGGCCTCTGGTCCCGGCGGCGAGACCTCCGTAGAGCGTACCGACCAATGCCAGGCCGGTGGTAGCGGGAACGAGGGTGGTGACCAAGAGCACGGCGCCCGACACGTCGAGCGACGAGTCGTACAGCAACAGGGCGAGCGCGACCAACAGCAACTCGAGCGCGAGGAGTTGCACGGCGAGCGCGGTCGACTTGCCGAGGAAGATCCCAGGTGGGCTGACGCCCGCCACCCGAAGGGCCTCGAGCGCTCCATCGGCCGTCTCGATCGCAAACGACCGCTGGACCACGATGAGCAGGCTGAAGATCGCGCCGAGCCACACGAGTCCGGGGGCGGTGCGCTGCAACACGGTGTCGTTGTCGAGCGCGAACGCGAACAGGACCATCACCAGTGCGGCGAACGGCAGCACCTGGTTCACGACCACACGACTGCGACGCTCGACACGAAGGTCCTTGGCCGCCACGAGTCGAGCCGTCGTCCACATCGAAGCTCCGCTCTCTGACGTGTTCACGAGCCCTCGTTCCCCGGTCGAGCCACGTGGCCGCCGACCAGGTCGACGATGCGCGTCGCCAGACCGCCGGCGCGCTCGAGCTCGTGGCTCGCCACCATGACGGTGGCGCCTGACGCGACCGCAGCGCGCAGCGTGTCATCGAGCTCGTCGCGACCGGCGGCGTCGAGACCGGCATGAGGCTCGTCGAGCAGCCACAGGCGAGCTCGTCGAGCCACCAAGCAGGCGAGGGCGGTCCGCCGTTTCTGCCCTGCAGACAACCGCCCCACCACCACATCGGCCAGGCGGCCTGCGAGCCCCAACCGGTCGAGCGATGCGTCGACCTCCTCGGCGCTGGCTCGCACGGTCGCCCCCCAGAACTGCACGTTCTCGCGCACCGTGAGGTCGTGGTAGAGCCCGTTGGCATGGCCGAGCAGGCCGACGCGCGTGCGCACCACGTCGCGTTGAGTCGAGAGGTCGCAGCCGACCACCGAGCCGGTGCCGCGGGCCAGGGGGAGCAGGCCCGCGCACAGCCGCAGGAGCGTGGTCTTGCCCGCACCGTTCGGACCTCGGAGGAGCACGATCTCGCCGCGCTGAACCGTCAGCGTGACCCCGGCCAGCGCAGGAAAGCTGCCGAGCACGGCGACGACATCATCGAGCTCGACGACCGGCGGCAACCCGGAATCCGGCGGCGAGCCAGTGGAGACAGCAGCCGATTCCATGCACGATCGACGCTAGCGGCCACCCCCCTCCGGCACCCAGGTGACAGGGGCAGCGAACCCTGAACCGATAGCGTCGGCAAGGTGACGTCGGGCGACCCCCTCTCATCGCTCGACGACCTCGTGCCCGCTGTCGGCGACACCGCGATCACCCCCGACGTGCCGACTCGCGCTCGACGGAACCGTCCGAACCGGTGGGATCGAGCGCCCGAACCACATGACTGGCGATGGGTCATCGGCGGCCTCGGACGCGTGCTCATCTCCGTGGGCATGTTGATGTTCGCCTTCGTCGGCTACCAGCTCTACGGCACCGGCATCCAGACCGCCCAGGCCCAGAGCCGCCTCGAGGACGAGTTCGAGGGGCTGCTCGCCGCCAACGGCGGCGGCCAGGCCGACACTGGCCTCACCACGCTGCCCGCCGCGGGTCCCGACACCGTCGCGGCAACGGTGCCGGCCACCGTCGAAGCCGCCGAATCGACCGCTGAGTCGACCACTGAGTCGACCACGCCTACGTCGTCGACGGTTCCGGCAGCGCGGCTCACCCCACCCCCACAGGGCGAACCGCTCGCCAAGATCACCATCGAGTCGATCGGCCTCGACAAGATCGTGATCGAAGGCGTCCGCACCAGCGATCTGGAGGATGGCCCGGGTCACTTCCCCGAGACCCCGTTGCCCGGCCAGTACGGCAACTCCGCGATCGCCGGCCACCGCACCACGCACGGTCAACCGTTCAACCGCATCGACGAAGTGCAGGTCGGCGACGATGTGGTGGTCGAGACCATCGTCGGCCGTTACACATATGTCGTCACCGGTCAGTTGATCGTCAGCCCGAACGACTACCAGCTGGTCATCCCCACCCTCGACCCGACGACGGCGACGCTCACGCTCACGTCGTGCCACCCGAAGTTCAGCGCCAGGCAGCGGATCGTGGTCACCGCCGTGCTCGACCCCGACCGATCGGACGTGGTGACAGCACCGTACGTTCCTCCGGCAGCCGACGCCGCCGCGCCGTCGGTCATCCCCGGAGCCGACGAGGTCCCGGCGACCACGGCCGCCACGGCCGACCCGGCCGTCGGCCCGTCCGAGAACCCGGCAACCGACCCGGGAGAACCGGAGCCGGTCGCGACCGCCAGCGGCTCCATCGGTGATGTGCTCTCCGGTGGCACAGGGGCGCTCGCCGCACCGGCCGATCTCGACGAGGCGGCCATCGCCAGCCAAGACCTGTTCGAGAACAGCTGGTTCAGCGATCCCGACGCCTTCCCCCAGGTCGCGCTCTGGGGCATCGGGCTCACCCTGGTGGCGCTCGGGGCCACCGCGATCAGCCGCCGGGCTCGCCGCAACTGGCTCGGCGCCCTGATCGGCGTTGCGCCATTCATCATCGTGCTGTACTTCTGGTTCGAGAACGTCAACCGCCTGCTCCCGCCCAACCTGTAGCTCGGCGCGCCTCGGCCGGCGGTGAACGTCGGGCCGAGCGGTCAGTCGCCGCGGAACAGGGGCGGGCGCTTCTCGAGGAACGCGGTTCGCCCCTCCTCGGCATCAGCGCTCTGCCACGCCGCGAGTCGGGCTCGTTCGAATCGCTCATCGACGTCGGCCGTCGCAACCGTGCTCTCGAGCGCCAACTTGTGGGCCTGAATGGTGAGGGGTGCCAAGTTGGCCAGTTCCTCGGCCCACACTAGGGCCTCGGCGAGCCCGCCGAGTCGTTGCACACCGCCTGCGGCATGCAACTGCTCGGCGGTGTAGCTCTGCGCCGCCAGCAACATCGCGCGGGCGACGCTCCCGCCGAACTCGCGCTCGACTCGA
>JAYSLK010000590.1:0-2080 GCA_043725585.1 Actinomycetota bacterium | reverse complement strand
GCCGGTCATCGCGCTCGTTGTTCATTGCGGGTGCGTCTCGTACATACGTACTGCGACGACCAGGCCGGAGAGTGCGGTGAGCGCGGCGACGGCATAGATGGCGGCCGGTATGGAGATCAGGTCGGCGAGGATGCCGGCGAGCAGCGCGCCGACGGCGAAGCCGCCGTCTCGCCAGAGCCGATAGATGCCGATTGAGCGGGCGCGCCAGCCGGGGTGGGCGACATCGCCGATCGCGGCGAGCAGCGTCGGGTAGACCATTGCAGTACCGGCGCCGAGGACCATCGCGCCGATCGCCCAGGCGGCGAAGCTGCCGGTCGCGGCGATCCAGGCGATGGCGACCGCTTGGGTGAGCATTCCGCCCACGATGAGCGGTTTGCGTCCGATGCGATCGGAGAGCGCGCCGGTGTAGAGCTGCCCCAGTCCCCACACCGCTGGGTAGAGCGCGGCCAGGACACCGATGCGCCCGATGGACATACCGCTGGCGGCGAAGAAGATCGGGAACAAGCCCCAGGCGAGCCCGTCGTTGAGGTTGTTGACCAGACCGGCCTGTGAGCACGACGACAGGGCCTTGTCGGTGAACGAGGTGAGCTTGAAGATCTGCCCGGTGGTCAGCTCCTCGCGGTGGGCGTCGCTGCTGACGATGTGAGTGGCGGCCTCGTGCCGCGCATGATCGCGGGTCTCGCGGACGGCGAAGACGGACAGGCCCAGACCGAGCCCGGCGTAGGCGATGCCGATGAAGAACGGCTCCGGGCGAAGCCCCCACCGTTGGGCGATGTAGCCCGTGGCCAACGCCGTGACAGCGACCGCGCCGTAGCCGGCTGCCTCGTTGAACCCCATCGCGAAGCCGCGTCGCGCCGGTCCGACGAGGTCGATCTTCATGACCACCGTGGTCGACCAGGTGAGGCCCTGGTTGACGCCGAGCAGGACGTTGGCGAAGATCACCCATCCCCAACTCGGTGCCCACATCAGCAGCAGCGGAATGGGCAGGGCGATGATCCACCCGGTGACCAGCACCGGCTTTCGGCCGTACCGATCGGACAGGGTGCCGGCGAAGAAGTTCGTGGCCGCCTTCACCGCTCCGAAGGCGACGATGAACGTGAGCGTCGCGGTGAACGCGGTGAGCCCGAACGCCTCCTTGGCGAGCAGTGGCAGCACCGTGCGTTCCTGGCCGATCATCCCGCCGACGAGCGCGTTGACGCCGACGAGGAGCGCGAATTGGCCCAGGTTCTCCTTCAGGCCGAGCCGCAGTGGTGCGTCGGTTGTGGGGGCGCTCATCGACCCGTCTCCAACGGTCGGCCTGTCGCGGTCGACCAGGTATCGGGTCCACCACCGAGGACCATGACGTCAGCTCGCCCGTGCGCGGCGAGGATGCTGGCGCCGGTCATCGCCCGTTCACCATGGCCACACATCACCGTCAGCGGTCCAGCCACGGGGTCTGCGTCGGCCACTGCGCCGAGCTCGATGTTGATCGCGCCCGACACATGCCCTGTTGCGTATTCATTGGCTTGGCGGACGTCGATCACGGTGCCGGTCATGCCTGCGGGGTCGACGAGCCGGATCGTGCCGACCCTACGGTCGGAGGCAGTCCACGCGTCGATGCCGCCTGCGAGCTCACCGAGCAGTTGCTCATGGCCGACGTCGAGACACTGGCGAACGAGTTCGTCGCGGTCCTGACCCTCGTCGAGAACGAACACGACCGGCCGGCCCGCTTCGACGAGCCAGCCGAACCAACTCGCGAACACCGGGCGCAACGTGTTCGACAACGACCCCGGCACGTGCCCCCCGGAGAAGGCGGCAACCGGGCGAGCATCGACCAGGGCTGCTCCGGCGGCGATGTGCCCCTCGACGTCGGCAGGGTTGAGGGCGCGAAGGTGGGGCACGGTGTCGTAGCGGACTGGACCGAGCCGGTTGAGCTCGGGCAGTCGGGCGAAGTACGTGGGGAACGTGCCGAAGCCGGCGACCAGCCGCTCGACGAACAGCTGCTCGTCGGTGATCGAGAACAGCGGGTTGGTGTCGCGTTCGTGCTCGAGGGTGGAGGTGCGCTGCGACGCACCTGGCGCCGAGCAGAACGATCCGGCCC
>JAYSLK010000589.1:0-5680 GCA_043725585.1 Actinomycetota bacterium | reverse complement strand
CTCGGCCGTGACGAAGCCCGTGCCGGTGGCGCCGGTGAGGGTGATGTTCACGACGGCCGCGGTCGCTCCCGCGGGCGCGTCGGTGTCGATGATCGTGCGCCATCCGGCCAGCGGCTGCTGAGCCGGCTCGAGGCAACGGGTGCTCGACACGCCGGCGGGGTCGACCACGGGCAGGCAGGTGAGCGTGGCCGGACCGGCCGCGACCCCCGTGTGGTTGAACGTCGCGATCGCGGCCGCCTGCGCCGGGGTGCCGCGGAACTCGAAGTGCATCGTGTCGCGCAGCACCGAGCTCCGCTGGGCGATTGGCGACGCGCACCCACCTCCCCAGCCGTACCCGCCCCAGTACAGGCCCCACCTCTCGGCCGCCTTCACCACCCATTGGGGGATGTCGGACGTGATCGGTGTGGCACACGCGCTGGCGCCGTTGACGCCTCGATAGGTCAACTCGGGGTTGGCGACGGTGTTCATGTCGACCGCCAATCCCCAAGAGTGGTTCGAGAGCGATCGACGCGTCAGGCCCTCGCAGGTCTTGCGGCTGTTCGACGTGCACCGGAACACGTAGCTGCCGAGATCGTTGATCCGGTAGCCGCCGGCGACGATGTCGCGCACGAACCCCTCGAACAACGGAAGGGCTTCGGTCATGGAGCGGATCTGCCGAGCCGACACGCGGCCGATGGACGCTGCGTTGCCCACCAGCCGGGTCTCCCAATCGGTGAGCGCGGACGAACGGTTGTAGCCCCAGCCGAGCCATGTCCATCCCGAGGGTGGGAACGAGCCGCCTGCGGCAATGGTGGGAATGCCGAGTGCGTCAGCGGTGATCTCGTCGACGACACCCGTAGCCGGCACCGCAGCACCGTTCTGGAACTGGATCACGGCTGCCTCGGTCGCCGCTCCGAAGCTGCCATCGACGACGAGTGCGATCCCCGCGGTCACGAGCGCCTGCTGCACGAGGGTGACGCGGGTGCCGGCGTCGCCCCGGACGATCGGAACCCACGCAGTCGGCGCGGTTGGCGCGGTGGCATCGACCTCGGGAAATGGGGGAGCGGGCCAGCCGCGTGCCTCCGGCAGTCCGGTGACCCCATCGAGCAGGCAGCCGGCCACGTTGCCCGACGACTTTTGACCCTCGGTGCAGACCGGCGGCATCGACGGGAGCACCCACGGGGCGGGGTCCTCGCCTGCTGCAGCCATTGACGTCGTACCGAGACCGGCTGGCGACGGTACCGGGACGACTCCGGCGATCAACGCCGAGCCTGCCGCCAGGGCAACGACGAGGAGCAACCGGCCAGCCCGCATGTAGGGATATCGGTCTGGCCCGTTCCGAGCTGGACCGCGCGACGCGTCGGGCCTGCTCAGACCACTCGATGATCAAGCCTGGGGTCATCAAGGCCGTCAGCCCAGCAAGCCAGCAGGCGCCGGACGCGCCAGCAGCCACCCGCTCCGCTGTCACCACCGGCTGCGGGCGAGGGACCGGTGGTGACAGAACGGATGCGAGTGGCTGCTGGGTGCGGCGGGCGGACCGCACATCTCGTGTGCGTGCGAGAAGCGATCAGTCGTCGGAGCCGCTGTTCGAGCTGCCGTGACCGCTGTTGTCGTCGTCGCTGTCGTCGTCGCTGTCGTCGTCGCTGTCGTCGTGACCGCTGTTGTCTTCATCAGCGTCGTCGCCGTCGTCGTGATCGCTGTCGTCATGATCATTCTCGACGACGGCACCGCTCGCCCCGGTGCAACGAGGGTCGTTGGCGTGCTCGGCCTCGTCACATGGGCCGCTGATGTCCTCGGCGGTGGTCACCGCGGAGTTGCCGGGTGCCGAGACACCAGGCAGCGAGTTGTCGGGTGCGGAGTTGTCGGGTGCCGAGTCGTCAGGCAGCGAGTTGTCGGGATCGGAGTTCGTGGTCTGCTTGGCCGGTGTGGTGCCGACGCCGGTGACGGTCGCGATCGGGTCGGGGGTCGCACTCGAGGTCGTGCTGGTGGATGCATCCGAGCTGCTGGGGGGCGGCACGACGATCTCCGTCCGTGGCACCGTGGACGTGCCCGGTGAGAGGAACCCGGCAGACACGGGGATGCCGAATCCGACGGTCGCGATGCCGGCGACGGTCCATACGAGGGTCTTGTTCATGCTGATCTCCTGGCGGGTGAGTCCGGCTCGGCCGGATGGGAGGAACAGCAAGGACACGCCTGGCACTCGTCTGAGGTCAGTGCCCTTTGGTCCTAGTACCTCCGCGTGCCCGGCGGCCGGGAGCATCAGCCACGCCGTCAACCGCTCATGAACTGCCGATCAGGCACCGACTGCGTGATACCCGCCGTCGACGTGGATCATCGAGCCAGTGGTTGCGGGAAACCAGTCGCTCATCATGGCCACGCACGCCTTGGCGACGGCGCTCGAATCGGTGACGTCCCAGCCCAGGGGAGCGCGGTCGTCCCACACGTCCTCGAACTTCTTGAAGCCGGGGATGCTCTTGGCGGCCATCGTCTTGACCGGGCCGGCAGCGATCAGGTTCGAGCGGATGCCTCGCGGACCGAGCTCCTTGGCCAGGTATCGGTTCACGCTCTCGAGGGCACTCTTGGCCACACCCATCCAGTTGTAGGCGGGCCACGCAACGGTGTTGTCGAACGTGAGACCCACGAACGCGCCGCCGGCACCCATCAGAGGGAGGAAGGCATCGGCGAGTGCTTTGTACGAATAGGCCGAGATGTTGACCGCGATCTGCACGTCGTCCCACGTCGCGGCCAAGAAGTCGTCGCCGAGGCACACCTCTGGAGCGAATCCGATGGAGTGCAGCACGGCGTCGACGTGACCTCCGAAGTGCTCGCGCGCGTGTTCGCGCGCGGACACGAGGTGTTCGGGCTTGGTGACATCGAGCTCGTACACCGGCACAGGTGACGGCAGTTTTCGCGCGGTGCGTTCCGTGAGGCTGAGGGCGCGACCGGCGCCGGTGAGCATGACGTGTGCGCCTTCCTGCTGCGCCAGTGCAGCCACACCGAACGCGAGTGACGCGTCGGTGAGCACCCCGGTGACGACGATGTTCTTCCCCTCGAGCAGACCCATGTCGAGCAACCTAATGGGAACGGACCGGCCGAAATGTCAGGCTGGTTCCGAGCCGCTGGCCGGTGACCAATCGAGCACTGATCCATCGGGTCACCGCCGGGGGTTCTCTGGCTCGAAGCAACCGACCGACCGGGCTGCTGCCGGCTCTCGGGTGTACGCGATCAACCCGCTGGCGGTCTCCGCTCTCGGGATCGCCACAACGTCGGTGGCGCGAGATCGGATCCGGGTGATGCCAGGATGCGCGCTGATCTGGTCCGCACCGACCGCCACCTTCACCACCGGATCGCTGGTGACACACCCGAGGCCGAATCGATCCGGATCATGGCTCGTGGACACCAGAACCTGACCTGGACCCGCACCCGCATCGACCAGACCAACGCGCTGTGCCGCGCGTGACGCGAGTGCTCCCCGGCCACCGCACACCAGCGCTACCCGAACAAGCCGCCTGACACCATCCGACGCTGGGGTGTCTCGTCGTGTGTGGAGCGGCGCCGGTTCCGTGCCGGTCCGCCCCCTGGCTTCCTCCTTGTTGAGGTGAAGGTCGCATGTGCAAGGCTGTCTCGATGCGCATCGGGATACTGGGTGGAACGGGGCCGGCCGGCAGCGCGCTGGCGGCGCGGCTCGCGTCGATCGGCTACGAGGTGGTGATCGGTTCACGCTCGAAGTACCGCGCCATGGAAGCCCGAGACGGAATGGTGCAGCGCTGGCCCGACATCGCGCCGCTTCTGTCGTACGGCGACAACCCCCAGGCTGCTGACTGCGACGTGGTGGTGATTGCGACGCCGTGGGATTCTGCTGCGACCACCGCACAGGAGAATGCCGATGCCCTCGAGGGCAAGGTGGTGGTCAGCATGGCCAATGCGCTGGTGCGCGTGGGTCACGAGTTTCAGCCGCTCGTGCCGCCGCGAGGCAGCGTGGCTGCACATGTGCAGGCGGCGGTGCCGAAGGCTCGGGTCGTGGCCGCGTTCCACCATCTGCCGGCGACCGAACTCGGTCATCTCGGCGAGCCGATCGATTCCGACGTGCTGATCTGCGGCGACGACAAAGACGCCGTGCGCACCATCAGCGACATGGTCGCCAAGATCCCAGGGTGCCGCCCGCTCGATGCGGGGGAGTTGTCGAACGCGACGGCGATCGAGGCGTTCACCGCGGTGTTGTTGCAGTTGAACGTTCGCTACAAGACTCGCGTCGCTCCGAAGCTCACCGGAATCAAGCGCGACCCTCGGGCGTTGCAGGCTTGACGATGCAGCTCTACGACACCGCACGGCGTGCCGTGGTGCCGTTCGAACCGGGAGAACAGGTGCTCATGTACACATGTGGCATCACCCCGTACGACGCGACCCACCTCGGCCACGCGGCCACGTTCATCACCTATGACGTGCTGCAACGGCGCCTCATCGACATCGGACACACCGTCAAGTGCGTACGCAACGTCACCGACGTCGACGATCCGCTGTTCGCCAAAGCCCGCGAGCTCGGGGTGCACTACCTCGACCTCGCCGCCGGCGAGGAGGCTCGTTTCGAACGCGACATGACGGCGCTCAACGCCCTGCCGGTGTACTCCACTCCTCGGGCGTCGTCGGCCATACCCGACATCCGTGGCTTCATCGGCATGGTGCTCGACCGAGGCTTCGCATATGTGGCGGGCGGCAGCGTGTACTTCGACGTGTCGAAGTTTCCCTCGTTCGGCACGATCAGCCACTACTCGCGCGAGCAGATGATCGATTTCGCACGCCAGCGCGGTGGCAACCTCGACGATCCGAACAAGCGTGATCCTCTCGATTTCGTCCTGTGGCACCCGTCGGCCGACGACGAGCCCAGCTGGGACACCTTGTGGGGCCCGGGCCGGCCCGGTTGGCACATCGAGTGCAGTGCGCTCGCGCTGCGCGAGCTCGGGTCCACGATCGATCTTCACGGCGGCGGCAGCGACCTGATCTTCCCTCACCACGAGTGCGAACGTGCGCAGAGCGAGGCCGCCACCGGCGAATCGTTCGTCAAGCACTGGATGCACGTGGCGATGGTGTACATGGACGGCCACAAGATGTCCAAGAGCCTGGGCAACCTGGTGTTCGTCGACAAGCTGCGAACGGAATGGGACCCGCGATCGATCCGTCTGGGGATCATCGAACACCACTACCGATACGAGTGGGAATGGGACGACACCCTCATGCCGCGCAACCGCAGCCGGCTCGAGGCATGGTCGTCGGCAACGGCCGGGACTCTCTCCGGGGGCCACGATGACGGGTCGTTGCTCGACGACGTGCGCGCTGCGCTCGACGACGATCTGAACACCCCGGGCGCGATCGCGGAGATCGACGCTGCAGCCGCCGCTGGCATCGGCGTCGGAGCAGCAGCGGCGCTCCTCGGCGTCGATCTCTGAGCACGGCGGCTCACACGCGCACTGCGGTCACATCTGCGTCACGCAACGTTCACGCCCTGGCGACCCCCTGTCTCCCGGCGCGTCCCTCACGTGGGGTATCCTCTCGTTGCGGCGCTGCTCGCGACGGTCCCTCAGCCGGGAGGAACCCACCGGTGGCAGTCGCGGGAAGGAGGGCCGAGCGTTGAACGCCGAAGGTGCAGGCAAGCTGCAGACCCGCTTCCGTCGCGTCGTCAAACCGGTGTCCAACCGGTTGTGGC
>JAYSLK010000588.1:0-3812 GCA_043725585.1 Actinomycetota bacterium | reverse complement strand
GTCGAGCTCTCCGACGTCTACACCGCCAACGAAGAGGCGTTCTGCGACACCCTCGTTCGGTGCCGCGACGTCAGCCTCTACCTCCTCGACAAGGCACCGTCGTGGCTCGAGGAGTGAGCAGTCACACCCGCCAGATCGAGGTCGGTGGCCGACCTCCGAACACGAAAGGTCTCCGATGCGAGTCTCCGAACTGATGGACATGCTGCGCGACCAGCCGCCTGACGCCGAAGTCGAGTTGGCGGTGATCGCACCGGTGGAGGACGACAACGAAGACATCACCGTCGATCGCTACAGCGTCGAAGGCATGCTCCCCTGGAGCGACGACGACGACGAGTTGGTGATCTGGCTCGTGGGCGGCGAGGACGATGATGTCGAGGCCTTCCTCGACGCCATCGAGAACGACGACGAGCACGACGACCGCGAGGGTCACGATCACCCTCACTGACCGAGCGGCCCATGCGGCCGCCGACGGGATCAGAACGCGCCAGCCGCCAGGTTGTCGAGGGTGGTGTTGGAGGCGTTGCCCGACGAGGTCATGTTGATGCCTGCCGACCGGTTCCCGGCACCCGCTGTGCGGGTCACGCGGAACAGTTCGACACCGTCGACGAAACCGATGAGCGTGCTTTGTCGCGCCTCGAGCCGCAGTCGGTAGGTGGTGTTGGCCCGGAGCTGATACGGGAAGTACTGCTCCTCATCGATCCGGCTGTCGACCAACGTGAGCAGGCGCAAACCGTTCCATGTGCCCCAGGTCTCGAACTTGTGCCAGCTGTAACCGGTGCTCGACTCGGCCACCCGGGTCATCACCCCGGTGAAGTTGCCGGTGACGTCTGCACCGATGGTCAGATCAGCTTCTACCCAGTGATCGGGGGATCCGAGGTCGGAGGTGCGCGCGTACACCTCGACGCCGAGCTCCTGCGCGCGTGCCACGCCACCCGAGATCATCAGATCGGTCGTCGCCCCGTGTGGCCCGGGTGACATCGCCACAAGCCCCACGCTCGCCGCATCGCTGCCTCGTTGGAAGTCGACCGCGACCGCGACTGCGCGGTCGGCGGGCGGCCCGGGGGTGGTCGTCGTGGCCGGACCGGTCGTGGTGGTGGCCGGACCGGTCGTGGTGGTGGCCGGACCGGTCGTGGTGGTGGCCGGACCGGTCGTGGTGGTGGCCGGAACGGTCGTGGTGGTGGCCGGAACGGTCGTGGTGGTGGCCCGAACGGTGGTGGCCGGCTTCGCCGTCGTGGACGTCGTGGCAGGAGCAGTGGTCGACGTCGACGAGGTCGGAACCGCTGCTGCCGCAGTCGCACCGGGTGGGGTCGGTCCCGCCGCTGACGCGGTGGCCGTGGAGGTCGCCGGAGCAATCGAGGACGCGGGCACCGACACGTCGTCGGGAGCAGAACCCGAGTCGTTTGCGGCGGGCGCAGCGGGCGAGCCGGATCCGTTGGAGGCGACACTCGGACGACTCGGCTGCGAAGTCGGCCTGGCCGCGGCAGGTGGCGCGACACCGACCTGCGCGGCCTGCGACGGCCCGCCAACGGGAGGGTCGACGGTCTCCTCCGCGGCCGTGTCCACCGGCGTCTCGACGACCGGCGGGTCGACCATCGGACCGTCGATCACCGACGATGTCGGCGCGGTGTCGAACCCCGTCGGTGCCGTGGCCTCACCGGCGACCGCCAACACGTCAGCGGCCGGCGCACCGAGCGTGGGCGGAGGAACCCGGCCGCAGTACGCGAGCACGACGGCGAAGACCAGCGTGGTGCTGATCGCCATCATCGGCCCGCTCCCCCGCCGGGGTTCGGCCGAACGTCGCTCCATGGCCTGCGACGCTACGGACCTCGCCACCGGGCTGACAGGGTTTGGCCCGAGTGTTCACCTTCCGTCCGGCCAACGGCCATCGTTTCGTCACCCGAGGCTCCGCGATCTCGCCCACCAGATCAGCCCGGCCACCGACAGCATCGCGATGATCAACACCAGGGCGTGACCTTCGGGCGACAGCCCGGTCACACCGAGCGCGGCCAGCCACGCAGCCACCGTCGCCACCATCACCACCCCGGCACGCCGAGCCCACCGGTACACCAGGTCGTGCGGCCATGATGCTGCGGGCGGAGCGACGGTCGCCGCAGCCATCGAGGTGTGCAACACCAACAGCCCACCAGCGGCCAGCAACAACCACGGCGTGGTCTCGTCATTCACCGTCTGCAGCCAGTTCAACGACGCCAGCAACACCACGAGTAGACCGAGGTGCGAGTCGGGCGCGAGAGCGCACCCGACGGCCATCGATCCGATCACCACCAGAGCGATCGGCTGAAAGGCTCCCCGGGCTGCCATGGTGGCACCCAGCGTGAGCAACGGTCCCACCACCACCAGCACGCGCAGCAACCACTGATGCATACTCAGGCGTCGCAACGTGGCCGACACGCCGAGGCTGGTCAGTCCATCGCGTGAGGCTCCACCGACGGTGATCGTCCTGCGCCGGTTCATCGCCTCGTCACCCTGGGAGTCGAGCGACGGCGGGCCAGATCGCGCAGCACGTGGTCGAGGCTGCCCGGCCCGCGCCACTCCACGACGGGCACGCCGGCCGAGCGAACAGCGCGCAGTTCGCGGGCACGCTCGAGCAGCCGGATTCTCCACGCAAGAGCCCGGAAGGGATCGTCGGCGTCGTCGTCGGTGACACCCTCTGGCAGCGTGTCCACCACCACGACGGCGATCCCACGTCCGGCGAGCGAGATCGCTCGTTGCAGCGGCACCTCCGACACCAGCGGCGACAGCATCATCACCAGTGATCCACCGGTGAGCCCGAGTCGGAGGTGCACGTCGTCGCGAAGTGCGGTCGCTGGTTCGATCGATGCCAGCACGTCGAGCACCCGTCGCAGATGCCGCGAGCCGCTGGCCGCCGGCACGCGCATCGGACCACGAGCGCCGAGCACCACGAGCGCAACACGATCGCCGCGACGCAGATGGTGTTCGGCAAGTGCCCCTGCAGCGCGCACCGTGGTGTCGAGGCTCGACGCACGACCGTCGATGCCATCGCTGTCGCCGACGTCGTTGAACGCATCGACCACCAGCACCACGTGTCGGTCGTGGTCGGCCCACGTGGAGGTCACGTGCAGAGACCCGGTTCGCAACGAGCGTGACCAATGGATGCGCCGCAATCGATCGCCGGCCTGAAAGGCGCGGATGCCGGCGAACTCGCTGCCGTCGCCCGGGCGCACCGATCGGTCGAGGCCCACGAGTCCGACGGCGTGCGTGGCCGGCGCCGCGGCGTCGAACACCGCAGGCAGGGGCACGGTGGTGACGAGCCGAGAACTGGTGGACCCACTTGTCCACCGGAACGCCGCCCATGGGCTCGACGCCACGACCCGGGCCGGCCCGACGAAGCGGCGGCCCCACCTCGTGCTGCGGAGGCCGACCGCGAATCGAGCCGTCTCCCGGCCGCCGGATGCGCCGGCCGTCATCGTCGCAACCATCTCGCCCCACGGCGGGTCGAGCTCGGCATACGGAGGCGCCCACAGCACGGCACCGACCGAGTCGATGCCACCGTCATCATCCCGGCCGACATCCCGGCCGGCATCCCGGCCGGCATCATGGCCGGCATCATGGTTCCTGTCGCGATGTGACCCGACCGGTTCCTGGGCCGCGGTGCCACGGTTCACCTCGATCCGCCACGTCGTCGCCTCCCCTTCGCGCACGGTCGCGTGGTCGATCGCCTCGGAGACCACCGGTTCGCTGCGCGGCCGGCGGAGCGCTCCCCAACACGCTATGACCAGCAGCGGCACGGCCAGCACCACTGCGTCAGGGCGGCGCACGAGCGCGCCCACGAT
>JAYSLK010000587.1:0-2689 GCA_043725585.1 Actinomycetota bacterium | reverse complement strand
GGTGATCAAGATCGAGTCGCCGAAGGGTGGCGACCGGATGCGCTACATGGGGCATCGGGTCGGTGGCATCGGGGCCTTCTGGGCGAACGTGAACCGGGGCAAGCGGTCGGTGGTGCTCGACCTCCAGCAACGGGAAGCCGTCGAGGTGTTCCGCGAACTCATCGCCCGTTCCGACGTTTTCATCCAGAACTTCCGGCCGGGGGTGGTCGATCGGCTCGGCATCGACGAACCGTCGCTGCGCGAGGTCCGTCCCGATCTGATCTACGTCTCGGTGAGCGGCTTCGGCGAGACCGGTCCCTACATCGACCAGAAGAGCTACGACTACGTGATCCAAGCGCTGTCGGGCATGGCCGCGCTGCAGGCCGACAGCGACGGCGAGCCGTCGCTCATCCGCAACGTGGTGATCGACAAGGTCACGGCCTACACCGCGGTCCAGAGCGTGATGGCTGCGATCATCGCCCGGCTTCGCGGCCAGGGGGGTCAGCACGTTCGAATCTCGATGATCGACGTCGCGCTGGCGTTCTTCTGGCCGGACGGGATGATGCAGCACACCCTGCTCGACGAGGGCGCCTACACACCCGGGCCGCACATGGCCGACAACTACCTGGTTCGCCGCACACTCGATGGCCATCTCGCGCTGATGGGCATGTCGAGCTCGCAGTTCCCCGGCGTGTGCGCCGCGCTCGGAACGACCCAGTGGCTCGCGGATGATCGCTTCGCCACGATGGATGCACGCGAGGCCAACGCCGACGAGCTCAGCGATCTGATCACGGCCGAGGTGGCCAAGCACTCTGGCGCCGATCTGGTCGCGAGGCTGCACCAGCAGGACGTTCCCTGCGCCGAGGTGAACCCGCTCGACCGGGTGCATCTCGATCCGCAGGTGCAACACAACGGCACCCTTGTCGAACACCAACGTCCATGGCTGGGCACCGTTCGCGAGCCGCGCCCGCCAGCTCGCTACTCGGCCACTCCCACGTCACTCGGCCGTCACGCTCCGAAGCTCGACGAGCACACCGACGAGGTGCTGGCCGAACTCGGCCGAAGCGCGGAGACGATTGCCGACCTGCGCAGTCGCGGCATCATCGGTGCTCGCCGCTGACCAGAACGCGCACCGGTCATCGGTCATCCGGTGGTCCACCGTCGATGTGCAGATCCGGCGTTACGACGTGGAAACGCTCGATCCGAGCAGGTGAATCGCGGGCGGTCGATCAGCCGTTGCTGGATGTCGCGCGACCGACGAGCTGCTTCAGCCGATCGGCACCATGGACGGAGCGGAACTCATCGATCGTGCGGCCGATCACGACGGCCGATCCGACGGCGCGTGCCGTGGCCGAACGGGGCAACCCGAACAGCGGAGCCATCTCACCGAAGCAGTCGCCAGCGCCGATGACCGCAACAGAACGCTCGTCCTGACCATCCACGAATCGTCGGGTCAGCTCGATGTCGCCGGACTGCACCTCGAAGATCAGGTCACCGGTCGAACCCTCCACGAACAGCACCTCGCCCGCAGCCAGATCGACCGTGCAATGCCGATCTGGCGTCGGTGCGAGCGCCCCGCCTCCCAGATCGACGACACGATCGGCCAGCGCGAGCAGCCGGTGGTCGTGGGTGGAGACCACGACCGTACGGCCCCGGCTCGTCAGGCTGCGCAGGATCCGCAACACCGACTCGACCTGCACGTGGTCGAGGTTGGCGGTGGGTTCGTCGGCGAGGATCACCGGCGGATCGAGCGCCAGCGATCGGGCGATCGCGACGCGCTGTTGCTGCCCTCCGGACAGGTCTCCGGGCCGGTGCTGCAGTCGTTCGCCCAGCCCGACCGACTCGAGCAACTCGGTCGCGACGCGTCGAGCTTCGGGGGGGCGGCGGCCAGCGGAGCGCATCACCACTGCGACGTTGTCGAGCGCGGTGAGCGATGGGATGAGGTTGAACGCCTGGAACACGATGCCCACGGTGTTGCGGCGATACTCGGTGAGGCGCCGATCGTCGATCGACGTGACGTCGATGCCATCGACTTCCACCGTGCCGCTGGTGGGCCGCAGGATTCCGGCCATGCACGACAGAAGCGTGGTCTTGCCGCAGCCGGACGGACCCAACAGCAGCACCAGCGAACCTCGTTCGATGTCGAGGTCGAGATGATCGATCGGGGTGACCACCGTGTCGCCCTTGGTGTAGCTGACGACCACGTCGGCCAGCCGGACCGCGGGAGCGGCGGGAGCGGCGCTCATGCCGCTGCTCCGAACGCCAATGCGGGCGGCACGCTGACCGCTCGTCGCAGTCCGATGAGGCTCGACAGCACGCCGGCCAGCACGGCCAGCACCGGCAGCAGTGCCATGGCCGACGTCGGGATCTCCACCGGCATCGGAAAGACCGGGGCCAGCACCATCGACAGCACTACCGCCACCACCGACGCGAAGATCGCGATCACCACTGCCTGTGCGATCAGACCGACGCCGATGGAGATCGTGGATGCCCCTGTGGCCTTGAACACGGCGAAGTCACGCGTTCGCTCGAGCGCCGACAAGAACACGACCGAGCCGATGATGCACGCTGCCACGATCCACAGCAGGATCCCGATGAACGCGATCGAGCCGGTCGCGCCTTCCAGGGGACGCAAGAGGTCGTCCTTCGCGGTGGCCCGATCGAACACGGCCAACGAGGACGACCGAGCGCCGGTTGCTGGCCCCACGAA
>JAYSLK010000586.1:0-5116 GCA_043725585.1 Actinomycetota bacterium | reverse complement strand
ACGTTCGTTGGTTCGCTGGTGGCCCTGGCGCTGCTGCCGTCACGGCCCGCGATCGCCGATCACGTGTCCTGACGTCGCGTGCTGCGGCCTGTCGCCGGCGTCAGGTTCCGCAGAAGGTGCGGAACGGTGCCCCACCACGAGGAGCGGGCTGAGCGTACGCCTCCAGTCCCGGTCGCTCGTCGAACGGTGCGGCGACGACATCGACGAGCGCATGCAACGGCGCCATCTCGCCCTCGGTCGCTGCAGCCAGCGCCTCTTCCACCATGTGGTTCCGCGGGATGTAGATCGGGTTGACGCGATCCATGGCATCTGCCGCGGCGGCTCGCTCGACGTCGGTCCTCGGAGTGAAGGGACGCCACACCTGCACCCAGGCGTCGAATGCTGTGGGGTCGGCGAACAACGACCGCACCGCTGAATCGTCACCGCGCATCGCGTCGGAGAGCCGCCGGTGGAAGAGCGTGTGATCGACCTGCTGCTCGTGCAGCAGCGCAGAGATAGCGTCGACGAACGAGTCGGGCGCACCGTCGTCGACGCCCAGCTTGCGACGCAATCCGGAGCGCCACGCGACGAGGTACTTGTCGCCGAAACCGTGCAGCACCTCGGTCGCACTCTCGACGGCACGGTCGGTATCGCGGTCGAGCAGCGGCAGCAGCGTCTCGGCGAGTCGAGCCAGGTTCCACTGCAACACGCGCGGTTGGTTGCCGTACGCATAGCGACCGCCATGATCGATCGAGCTGAACACCGTCGCCGGGTCGAATCGATCGAGGAACGCGCATGGTCCGTAGTCGATGCTCTCTCCCGAGATGGTCGTGTTGTCGGTGTTCATCACCCCGTGGATGAATCCGATGTGCATCCACTGGGCGACGAGCGCCGCCTGGCGCGCGGTGACATGCCGGAGGAGCTCGAACGCCGGCACATCGGCGTCGGCAGCGTGAGGCGCGTGGCGGGCGATCGCATGGTCGGTGAGGCGCCGAAGCAGGCCGGCATCGCCCGTCGCCGCGGCGTACTGGAACGATCCGACCCGCAGATGGCTCGACGCAACGCGGGCCAGCACGGCTCCGGGCAGCATGCCCGTGTCGCGGGCGATTCGTTCTCCCGTCGCCACGACCGCAAGCGAACGCGTGGTCGGAACACCCAGTGCATGCATCGCTTCGCTGATCACGTACTCGCGCAGCATCGGACCCACTGCGGCCTTGCCATCGCCGCCTCGCGAGAACCGGGTCCGACCGGAGCCCTTCAGGTGCAGGTCGCGACGCTGCCCCCGTGAATCGATCAACTCCCCGAGCAGCAACGCCCGCCCGTCGCCGAGTCGCGGTGAGTAGTTGCCGAACTGGTGGCCCGAATACGCAAGCGCGATCGGCTGTGACCCCTCGGCCACCGTGTTGCCCACCAACACGGCGACGCCCTCGTCGCTCGCCAGGGCATCGGCTTCGAGATCGAGCTCGCCGGCGAGGACCCGATTGAGCACCAGCAGCTTCGGCGCGGGCACCCGGTCTGCCTGCCACGGTTCGAACAGACCCTCGAGCTCGCGGGCGTAGCTGTTGTCGAAGTGGAACAGCGAACCTGTGGAGGGCGGCGCGGTGACGCTCATGCGCCGAGGCTACCGATCGCTCGCTCCCGCCGCCCGCCGATGACGTTCTGGTCGCGTTCTGGTCGCGTTCTGGTCGCGTTCTGGTCGCGTTCTGGTCGCGTTCTGGTCGCGTTCTGGTCGCGTTCCGCCACCACGTCCCGACGAAGGACGCGACCAGAACGAAAGAGACGATCTGGGAGGGACCCGGTGAGGCAAGCTTGCGACCGATGGACAATGGCTCGTCTCTTGTTCCGCGCACCGACCTTGCACCCGAACCGTCATCGACGGGAACTTCGGTCGCTCGGCTGGGGCACATCAGCGACCTCCACGTGATGGACGCCGCATCGCCGATGCGGTTCGAGTGGATCGAGACCATGGCGCACGATCCCCGATGGCGGCCGTTGCTGCACATGCACCGGCCACAGGAGACCTTGGTGCCGTGGGCCCTCGCCCAGCACGTGGAGGAGCTGAGGGTGGAAGGCGGGCTCGACCTGCTGGTGAGCACGGGCGACAACATCGACAACGCCCAGCGCAACGAGCTCGATGTCTACCTGGGGCTCCTCGCCGGGGGCACCATCTCGATGTCTGCCACAGGTAGCGCGCAAGATGCCGGCGATGGGCCGTTCGAGCGTCCGTGGCCCTATTGGTGCCCGCGCGCAGACGTGGACGACACATGGAAGCAACGCGGATTCCCGGTGATCGACGACCTTCTGGCGCGAACTGCCGAGCCGATCCGGTCGCTCGGTTCGGGCGGGCCTTGGACGAGCCTTCCCGGCAATCACGACCTGTTGTGCCAGGGCACGTCGATCGTGAACGACCACCTGCATCGCCTGGCGATCGGCGATCGCAAGGCCTTGTTCGCGCCGCACGGCTTCGAACCGGAAGAGGTGCTGAGTCGGTTCGTCGACGAACCGGAGACGTTCGTCGGCATCGGTGATCGTCGCCTGCACGCCGATCCACGTCGGAGACCAATCGACCTCGACGAGTGGGTCGCCGCGCACCTCGCTGCCGGAGCTCGCGGATGGGATGGCACCTCGCCGACCGGGCGAGCCGACACCGCAGTCGACCTCGATGCCGTCCTGCTGGTGCTGCTCGACACCAACCACCCAGCCGCCGACTACCAGGGCAGCATCGGGCGGGTGCAGATCGAGTGGCTGGACGAGCAGCTCACCCGCGCTGACGCCGACAAGCGCCTGGTGGTGCTCGCCAGCCACCACGGCCCCGATTCGCTGGTGAACGATCGGGGTGGCGATCCCGAACGACTGCTCGCCGCTCCCCTGCTCGACGCGGTGCACCGACATCCGAGCGTCGTGCTGTGGCTGACCGGGCACCGCCACATCCATCGGATCACGCCACGGCCGGGCGCCTCCGGGGGGTTCTGGGAGATCACGACCGCGTCGATCATCGATTGGCCGAGCGAGCGTCGGACCATCGAGCTCCGCTGCCACGACGACGGCACGGTGGAGATCGCGTCCACACTCGCAGCTCACCGAGCCGGCGAGGACTCGCTGGCATGGTGGCACCAGGACATCGCTCGGCGATTCGGCGGCTCACAGGTGCGTCAGGCCATGGCCGGCACCGATCTCGATCGCGACGTGCGGCTGTTCGTGAGTCGGTGATCGATCGACTCCGGTCGCGAATTCCAGCGCCAACCGGAAGGAATCGCGACCAGAACGCATCGGCCGACGTTCAGTGGCCGGAGAGTCGGGCGACCACCGGTGCGAAGGCGTCGGCGACGGTGTCACCGACGGTGATGTAGGAGATGCCGTACCGCTCACGTCGACGCACGAGCTCGTCGCAGATCGAGTCGACCGAGCCGATCAACGCGTGGGGGTGGTTCACCATCTGATCGACGGTGAGCCCCATTCGCGGAGCCATCGCCTCGGCGGTCGCCTGCGCCTGGTCGGTGACGAACGTGAAGTAGGCGCCGATCTCGAGCTCCACATCTGCGAAGCGGTCGCCGGCGGCCTCGCGCACCCAGGCCACCTTCTGGTCCGTGGCGTCGGCATCCGATGTCGGCACGCCTGGGCCGATCTTGCCTGACGAGTTGTCGAAGTTGAAGCTCACGATCTGGGCCTCGCGCCCCGCGAGCGACAACACCCGCTTCGAACCGCCGCCGATCATGATCGGTGGGTGCGGTCGCTGCACGGGCTTCGGGAGCCCCTCGAAGCCGACGGCTCGCACCCCCGTGCCGTCTCGGCCGACGAAGTCGACCTGGCCATCGGCCATCAACAGCTTGGCCATCTGCACCACGTCGGCCAGCCGCGACACACGTACCCCGGCGGGGTCCCAGTCGACACCCATGGCTTCGTACTCGCCCTGCAACCAACCGGCACCGAGGCCGAGCTCGAGCCGCCCCTCGCTGAAGAAGTCGAGCGTGGCCATCTCCTTCACCAGCACCGCCGGGTTGCGGTAGTCGACGCACATCACGCGCGCGCCCACCTTGATCGTCGAGGTCGCTTCGGCCGCAACGGCGATCGCCGGCACGGCAGCGATCGACTGCACCGGGTGGAAGGTCGCAGCCAGCGCCGGGCCAGGGCCGATGTAGTGGTCGGCCAGCATGAAGCTCGAGTACCCGAGGGCCTCGGCCCGCCGAGCCTTGCCTCGCCAATCCGCGGCGCTCTCTGCGTTGAAGGCCTGCCAACCGAACCGGAACGGATGCGTCATGGGCCTCAGGTTGTCAGGCGCACGTCGGCGGCAGCGATCTCAACCCTTGGGCGCGACCTGGATCTGCTGCAACGCCATCAGATCGCGCATCTGCTTCTGCATGCCCTCCGGCGAGCCGTCGAGGAAGAGCACGTTGCCCTTGCCGTTCTCGGCCATGTGCCGGATCGACTCGGTCCAGATCGAGAACAGGATGAGCGAGGAGTCGACGTTGGCCGCCTCCATCTCGCGTGCAGCCTGGGTGAGGCCGCGACCGACCTCTTCCCGGAACAGCGCGACGCCCTGGCCGCGAAGCTGCGCAGCCGTGCGCTCGGCCTCGGCGGCGATGCGGATCGCGGTGCCCTCCGCCTCGGCTTCCTTGGTGCGACGGATCAGCAGCGCGTCGCCCTCGTTGGTGGCCGCGGCCTTCAGGTTGTTCGAGGCCACCACCTGAGCCATCGAGGTGGTGATGGCCTGGTCGAACGTGATGTCGTTGAGCTGGAGGTCGATCACGTGGTATCCCCAGGTCTCGACGGTTGCATCGAGGTTCTCCTTCACCTCGGCCACGATCTCGCCGCGGAGCCCAAGGATCTCGGCCTGACGCATCGTGGCCACGTACCCACGGGTGCTGCCCTCGACGCTGCGGACCAACGCTGTGAGGAAGTCCTTCTCGGTGACGAACTTGAAGGCGACGTTCTTCACGGTCTCCTCGGCCTCGTTGTACACCGAGTACACCATCATCGCCGTGAAGTACACGTTGGCCTGGTCTTGGGTGATCGCCTGGAACTGCAATTCGACGGCGCGGTTCTGGGTGCTGATCCGACGGAAGATCTTCTCGACGAACGGGATCAGGAAGTTCAGGCCCGGCCGGCGGATCGAGTGGTACTTGCCGAACACCGTGGT
>JAYSLK010000585.1:0-3719 GCA_043725585.1 Actinomycetota bacterium | reverse complement strand
TCTGCGAAGTTCAGCTCGCGAGGCGCCGGACGCACGGGCAAGGTGTCGCCCACGGGCGCTCCGCCGCGCAAGCCGGAGAAGACCTTGGGAGGCGAGCAGATCGAAGGCCGCCAGGCGGTGCGCGAGCTGCTCCTCGCAGGCAACCGGCGCGTGCGCGAGATCTGGGTGGCCGGCGACCTCGACGACAACGACACCGTGCAGGACATCCTCGAGATCGCAACCCACGAGCGGGTGCCCGTTCAGTACGTGGCGCGCAAACGTCTCGAAGCCGCCGCCCGGAGCGAGGCGCCACAGGGCATCATCGCCTATGCGAACGGCGTGCCCGAGGCCGAGCTCGCCGACTTCGTGCGTCGCGTGCCGGGCCGTCCGGCTCCGTTCCTCGTCGCCGTCGACGGCGTCACCGATCCGGGCAACCTCGGGGCATTGCTGCGCTGCTGTGACGGCGCGGGTGTGCAGGGGGTGATCCTGCCGCGACACCGTGCGGTGCACGTCACGCCAACGGTGGCCAAGGCCGCGGCCGGCGCCGTCGAGTACGTGCCGATGGCGATGGTGGCCGGTTTGCCGTCGGCTCTCACGACGATCAAGGAGCAGGGCATCTGGGTGGTCGGCCTCGACGACGAGGCCGACAAGGACCTGTTCGCCCTGGGCGATCTCGCCACCGACGGCATCTGTCTGGTGATGGGCGCCGAGGGTGCCGGCCTCTCGCGCCTGGTTCGTGAACGTTGCGACATGATCGTGAGCATCCCCATGCTCGGTCGCCTCTCTTCGCTCAACGTGTCGGCCGCTGCAGCGCTCGCCATGTACGAAGTCACCCGAGCCAGACGCATCACCCGCTGATCCGCTGCGACGCCTGTCGCCCACGGCCCACTTGCACGGATGCTGAGCTCGAGGAGGAGCCGGCAGCCGTGGCGTTGGCATGGCTCCTCGCCCAAGATGGCGTCATCTTCCCTGGTCCCGGCGGCTCCGCACCCAGCGTACGCCTGGTAGCCGGATCGACTGTTCAGCGGACCGTCAGGCTGAAGGTCCTACGTGCGACGGCCCCGGTCCCGTCGCTCACCTCGACGGTGAAGCTGAAGGTTCCACGGGCGGTAGGTACCCCGGTGACCCGGGCCTCCGGCCTGGTGGGCAGGGTGTTCTCGACAAAGCGGGTGCCGGGGGGCACTTTCCCGGATATGACCTTGAACCGGAAGGTGGAGGGGCCGGGCGGGTCGCCGGCCACGATGTAGCCGAGGTAGGACTGTCCGAGTGTTGCGTCGGGCAGCACAGTTGGCGTGATGAAAGCCAGCGCTTCTGCGGCTGCGACCGTGGCCGACGTAGTGGCGGACTCCGCCGAGACGTTTCCGGCGCCGTCGAAGGCGGCCACGGAGTAGGTGTGGGTCCCGGCGGCCAGCCCGGACTCTAGAAACGTCGTGTCGTTGGTGGTGCCGCGAACGATTCCGTTGCGCGTGACCCGGTAGCCGGTCACGCCGGTGCCGTCAGTGCTTTGGGTCCAGCCGAGGCTGACCGTGCTGCCGACCACGGTGGTGACGAGGCCGGTCGGCACGGTGGGAGCGGTCGAGTCGGTGGCGGGCGGAGGTGACACGGCCACCGTCGCGCTCGTGGAAGATCCGGAGACGTTCCCGGCCGCGTCGACGGCGACCACCGAATACGTGTAGGAGCCGGCTGCCATGTTGGTGTCGTTGTAGAAGGTGTTGAGCACCTGGATGATCACCACGCCATTGCGCGTGACCCGGTAGCCGGTCACGCCGGTGCCGTCGGTGCTGGGCGACCACGCGAGGTCTACGGTGGAGCCGCTGAGCGTGGCGGTCAGGTTTGCCGGCGTCGTCGGCGCAGTCGTGTCGCCCGTCGAAGTGATCGAACAGCCGACCAACCCAACCACGGTCACCACCGCGGAGCCGTCGCGGAGGTCGACCGTGCAGTCGGCAGGTGGGCCGTAGGGGTCGCGCTCGATCCGATAGTTCCCGGCGCCGTCACTGATGCCCATCGCGACGCCGTCCACGGTGATGGTGCGGTTCGCAACGGCGGTCCCCTCGAGCCGGAGTCGCGACCCGCTCAGCTCTGCCCTCGTGACGGTCACTGCGGCCACGGCGGGAGACACAGAGACGCCCATCAGCGTTGCAGCGAACACCACGACCGTCACGAACGCCACGAACGCGACCGGACGAGACATGGTGCCCCGGCCACCCCCCGACACCGTTGACCCGTCGCGATTCGGGGTGGGTCGACGTCGGGCTCGTGGGGTGGAGCGTGCCATACCGCCACCGTAGCAACGGGTCGGGGAAGGGTCGTCAGTGCCCATAGGGAGTAGTACCTCGGCCTGACTGCTGCAGCGGGGATCGGGTCGAGACTTCGTAGGCGACCTGGTCGAGAACGCTTTGACGGCCGGGCAGTTCGCCACGCTCCGCTTCACTGGCTGCGTTTCCCCGCACGCTTTATCGAGGGTCGTCCTCTACCCTTTGTCGAGGCCCCGCCGGGTTAGCTCAGTTGGCAGAGCACCGCACTTGTAATGCGGTTGTCGTGGGTTCGATTCCCACACCCGGCTCCGTTCTGGAGCGTCACGGTACGCGAACGAGCTCGCGGACCCGAGCCAGCAGCACATCGAGCGCCGGCTCGTTCATGCCGCCCTGGGGGAAGATCACGTCGGCGTGGCGTTTGCTCGGTTCGATGAACTGCTCGTGGCTGGGTCGAACGGTTGCCAGATATTGAGCCACGATGCTTTCCGGGGTGCGGCCTCGCTCCACCACGTCGCGCTGCAGCCGCCGGATGAGTCGAAGGTCGGCGTCGGTGTCGACGTACACCTTGAGGTCGAATCGCTCGCGCAACCGTGGCTCGTAGAGAACGAGGATGCCTTCCACCACCACGATGTTCGCTGGTGGCACCATGCGTACCTCACCGCTGCGCGTGTGTTGCGTGTAGTCGTAGATGGGCACGGGCACGGTGGCGCCGCTGGCCAGCGCCGCGATGTGATCGTTCAGCAGCTGCCAGTCGAAGGCATCCGGATGGTCGTAGTTGGCGAGCGCCCGTGCGGCGATCGGCTGGTCATCGCGGCTCACGTAGTACGAGTCGAGCTTGATCAGCGCGAGATGTGCTTCGCCGGCGAGCTCGGCGAGGCGTTCGCTCACGGTGGTCTTGCCCGAACAGGTGCCGCCGGCCACGCCGATCACGAACGGTCGGTTGAAGGGGCGGTCCACGGCGCTCACGTCGGAGCACGATACCCACGCCTGCCGCCCGTCTCGCTCGGATACCGACGCGTCAGTCGTGGTGCTCGTTCGAGGCGTGAGGGCGTCGCGACATGATCCAACGAGCAGGTCACGTCGTGCGGATCGACGGGGGTGCTTGTATCCGGGGGTGCGTCGCGGCAAGGCTGTGCGTCGTGACCACCGAAATCGACCCTTCTGCTACGGCCGCGCCCGATCTCACGGAGCGTCAGATCGCGATCGTCGAGTTCGAGGGCAGCTGGTGGATGCGTGACGAGGCTCGTGACCTGGCCATCCGCGCGCGTTTCGCGTGCTCGGCTGAGGACTACTATCAGGAACTCAACCAGTTGCTCGATCATCCGGGCGCGCTGGCGGTCGATCCCCTCGTCGTGCGGCGCTTGCGTCGCCAGCGTGAGCGTCGCCGCCGTGCACGCCTCGACGGTCCGGGCCGCACGGGCGAACATGGAGGCTTCCACGCATGAGCAGTGACCAGCCACGCCGGGCTCGAGACACCGCCGGTTC
>JAYSLK010000584.1:0-4236 GCA_043725585.1 Actinomycetota bacterium | reverse complement strand
GGTTCCAACACCATCGAGTCGTGATCGCCGGGCATCTCGTGCACCTCCACCCGGTCGCAGTACGGCGTCCAGCCGTTGTCGTCGTAGATGAAGCGCTTGTCGCGATTGATCATCCGTCCCGGGCCGAACACGTGGGTCGGGTTCAGCTTCGGGCGGAACAGGCTCACCGTGCCGGGATGGTGGCGCACCTGGTAGCGAGCGATCGCCCGATAGAACGCAGCCTCGATCTCGCTGGAGTGCAGTTCGCCCTCGGTCGAGGAGTCGATGATGCCGAGCTTGCGCCGGCGCGCCACCTCGCGCCAGACAAGACGACCTCTCACCCAATCGATCGGATAGCGGATCCCCTCGCGGCGGAGGTTGATCAGGTGCATCTTCGCCTTGTCGCCCTTGGTGAGCTCCGGGCCCTGGGGCAACGGGGTGTCGAGCATCACCAACAAGATCGTCTCCTCACCCGCCTCACGCAGTTGACGGGCCATCTCGAGTGCAGCGATGCCGCCCCCCGAGAACCCGCCCAACAGATACGGGCCATGCGGCTGCACGGTGCGGATCTCGCGCAGGTAGTCGGTGGCCATCTCCTCGAAGGTCTCGTGGGGTTGGTCGCCGCCGAACAGTCCACGTGCCTGGACCCCGTAGAACGGGCGCGCGCCACCGATCTGATTGGCCAGGTGGCGCAGGTTGAGCACATTGCCGAACATGCCGGCAACGAGGAAGAACGGCAGGTTGGGTCCGCCGCTGCCGGTGTGCATCGGGACGAGGTAGGTGAACCGTGGACGATCGGTGACCGTCACCTCGCTGGCGCGCCCGTCGGTCGCGTGTGGGTCGGCAGGGCCGATCGCGGCCCGGATGAGCTTCGCGCATGCTTCCACCGTCGGTGCCTCGAACAGCACGGAGATCGGGAAGTCGACGCTGAACTGCTTGCGCACCTTCGAGAACAACCTCACCGCGATCAGGCTGTGACCTCCGAGGTCGAAGAAGCCGTCGTGCACGCCCACCGACGTGACCCCGAGCAGCTCTTGCCACATCTCGACGAGCGCTTCTTCGATGCCGTCGCGAGGAGCCACGTACTCGTTGTCGAGATCGGGTCGGGCGAACGACGCACCATCATCCCCGCCGGCCGGGCTGGCCTGGGCAGTTGCGGCGGAGACGGTCTGCGACACGAGTGCCGGCAGGTCGACCGAGCTGACGATCACCTGGGCGCGGTGATAACCCGACAGCACCCGCTCGAACGCGTCGGCTCCCTCCTCTGGCAGGATGCCCTGGCGCAAGGTGTGCTGGAACACGAGCTCGCTCTTCGACAGGTGGCGATCGCTGTGGGCGTCGTGGTCGAACTCCACATCGGCCGTCGACCCGGCACCGCCGGGCTGCAGATCGAGCTCGCCGTCGAGTCGCTTGATCGAGAACTCGCGCACCTCCACCAGCACGCGACCGCTCGCGTCGGCCAGGGCGACGTCGAACCGGGCGAACCCACTCGCCTCGGTGGGCGAACCGTGGACTCGCACGTGAGCCACCACATCGGCGGGCAGGTGTCCGAGCACCTCGATCGTCTCGTAGTCGATCGGCACCCACAGACGATCACCCGTGTAGCCCTCGATGAGGTCCATTGCGAAACCGGTGCCGAGATCGACCAGTGCGGGGTGCAGGCCGATGGTGGCGAGATCGCCGTGGAACTGATCGGGCAGGTGCAATCGCGCAAGCGCCTCAGCCGCACCGAAGCGCGACTGGCTGACGACCTGCCACCGGGGTCCGAAGCGGAGGTGCTCCTCCTGCTTGCTGTGGCGAGGCCCGCGAACGGCACAGCGCGCCTCGATCGCATCGATGTCGATCCGCCGCGTCTCGGGCAGTCCGAGCAACAGGATCGTCGCCGATCCGGTTCGCCGCCAACCTCGGCGCGAGCCGCTGGCACCTTCGGTCGGCGGTCCGTCGATCTCCACGCGTTCGGCGAGCTCGAACGAGTAGCCGTTGTCGATCGGCGTGAGCCGGGTCCGCACCTCGCGCGTCTGACCGTCGGCAATGGCGAGCGGACGGAAGAACACCAGTTCGCGAAGTTCGAATGCCCGATCGACGCCGATCTCGGCAAGCGCGGCTCGGACCACCTCGAGATAGCCGGCGCCCGGGACGAGAGCATCACCGTTGGCTGTTCGGTGATCGTCGAGCAGCCAGTCGGTGTCGGGGCTCCAGGACGAGAGCAGCTCGTGGGCACCTCGTTGCGCCTGCCGGCGCCTGTTGAACCATGGATGGGCGCACGGAACCGTCTCGTCCGACTCCGCGGCAACCATCTTGTGCGCCGCCTCGGCCGCCATCCCGACCTCGTTCCAGATGCCCCAGTCGAGCGCGAGGAACTTGGTGCGCCGGCGTCCCTGCCGCGACTGGGCGAAGGCGTTCAGGAACGCGTTCGCGGCCACGTAGTCGACCTGGCCCATCGGGGCCGTGACGGTGCTCGTGGAGGAGAACACCACGAACATGTCGAGGTCGTCGTCGGCGGTCACCAGCTCGAGCACGAGCGTGCCCGCCACCTTGGGCGACAGCACGTCTTCGATGTCGGCCTGCCGCTTGGTGACCATCAGCCCGTCGTTCACCACGCCGGCGGCGTGCACCACGCCGTGCACACCCCCGAAGCGACGGCGCATCTCTGCCACGATCTCGCGCATGCGCACCACATCGGTGACATCGCCGGCCATCACCTCCACCTGCCCGCCGAGCACCTCGATGGCGCGAACCGCAGCGATGCGTTGCGACATGGCGTGGCCGTCGCCCACCTTGGCGATCACGTCGTCCCACTGGTCCCTGGGCGGCAGGCCCGATCGCGAGATCAGCACGAGCTTGGCGCCACGCCGCTCTGCCAACCGGCCGGCGATCGTGAGCGAGATCCCGCCGAGACCGCCGGTGACGAGCACGGCGCCGCCCTGACGAAGCGGCAGTTCGCCCCCGGCCGGAACGTTCGCCCGCCGCACGTCGGCGATCCACCGCTGCCCACTGCGAACCGCGACGACCGCTGCCGACGCCACCGCGCGCGACTCGACCTCGATCGCGTCGATGACGCTGCCGACGTTGATCGGCAGCGCGGCGGTCGCGGCCTTCGCCGCGGCGGTGCGCGCCAGCCGCCTCACCGGCGAACCGCGGCGCACCCCTACTGCAGCGGCCACCTCGTCGGGCGACAGGTCGAGCACCGACACCGTCACATCCGGCAACTCGCGAGGCATCACCATCGCCGGGCCGAGGACGGTCGCCTGATCGGGCCAGAGAGCCTCGTCGCCTTCGTCGACTCGTTGGCTCCCTGACGTGGCCACCAGGATGTGCAGCGGGCGCTTCACTCCGTCGGCCGACCACGCCTGGGCGAAGAACAACAGGCTGTAGAACCCGAGCTCCTGGTTCCGGTGGAAGAAGCTCGAGCCGTCGCGATGGGCCTCGTCGTGGGCGAGCAACGACAGGTGCAGCACGCGGTCGGGGATGCGGTCGTGGTGGGTGAGGTCGCGCAGCAACTGGTCGTAGCCGTCGCGCCCCTGTTCGGACGAGAGCCGATACTCGTCCGGCGATACGCAGGCATAGCTGTCGCCGGATCGGACGATGACCACGCGATGCCCTGTCGCGCGCAGACGCGGCACCAGCCGATCGGCGACACCGGCCGCGTCGGCGAACACGAGATGGGTCATGTGTTGGTCGATCGGATCCTCGACGTCGCGACGGCGCCACACCGGCTCCCAGAACCACCGCGAGGCATCGCTCTCCTTGTCGACCAGCGCATCGGCCGCGTCGGCCGCTGCATCGTGGCGTGTCCCCGGCTCGATGAAGTACTTCTGCCCCTGGAACGCGTACGTGGGCAGCGACACCCGCATCCGTTGCTCGCCCTCGAACAGCTTCGCCACGTCGAGTTGTCCGCCGGCGGCCCACAGGCGGCCCGTGACACCGAGCAGGAAGGCGTCGTCGGGCACCACCTCGTCGGCGTGACGCAACACGTTGATCGATGCCTGCGACGAGGAGACAGCGGGGTTCATGCGCGCGAGCGACGACAGGGTCTTGCCAGGGCCGACCTCGAGGAACACACGTCCCGACTCGGCGGCGAGAGTCGCGATGCCCTCGGCGAAGCGCACGGTGCCACGGAGGTGGGCGACCCAGTACTCCGGGTCGGTCGCCTGTGCCTCGGTCACCCACGTGCCCGTGCGATTCGACACCCAGGGGATGGTCGGCTTCGACAGCGTGATCGAGCGCAGGTAGGCACCGAACTCGTCGAGGACCGGA
>JAYSLK010000583.1:0-3573 GCA_043725585.1 Actinomycetota bacterium | reverse complement strand
CATCGACTCGATCCGCGATTCGACTCGGCGGGCCTCGCTCTCGGCGCGACCCAATCCGTTCTGCATCGAACGGAGCTCGCCGCGCACCTCGGCAGCTGCGGATGCCGCCGACGTGCCGGCGGTGATGTCGTTGATGGTCTGCAGCGTGCTGCGCCGGTGCTCGGCGAACTCCTGCTCCTGGACGGCGAGCTGCTCGGCCTCAGGACCGAGCGCGGCGAGATCGGCAGCCACGGATTCCAACTCGTCGCGAAGGCGTGCACCGTCGGCCTCGAGGTTGGCCACCACCCCACCGTCCATCAACTGGCCGCGGTCGCGTTCGAGCGAGCGGCGGCGTTCCACCATCACGGCGGCGATGCCCCGAGCTCGTTCCCGCAACTGCTCGACGCGCACCATCTCGTCGCCGAGATCGGTGTCGCCGCGGGCGGTGAGCTCGGCCTCGGCAGCCAGCACGAGCGTGTCGAGCTGCGCCAGTTCGGTGCGCAGCTCGCGCTCTTTGGCATCGACCTGCAGGCGGCTGGTCGCCGACGCGGTGAGACGGGCTCGCAGCGCGGCGATCTCTCGACCGGCCACGAACAGCTGCAGAGCCTTCAGCTCCGCAACGAGATCGCCGTGACGGCGGGCGGCATCAGCTTGTCGTTCGAGCGGCCTGAGCTGACGGCGCACCTCGCGCAGCAGGTCTTGCACACGCAACAGACTCGCCTCGGTGGCGTCGAGCCGGCGCTCGCTCTTCTCCTTGCGCCGGCGGTACTTCAGGACTCCGGCGGCTTCCTCGATGATGGCTCGACGCTCTTCGGGACGTGCGTTGAGCACGGCGTCGATCTGGCCCTGGCTCACGATCACGTGTTGCTGGCGCCCGACACCGGCGCCGCTCAGCAGCTCCTGCACATCGAGCAGCCGGCAGTTCACGCCGTTGATCGAATACTCGCTCTCGCCCGTTCGGAACAGCGTGCGCGAGATCGCGACCTCGTTGAACTCGATCCCCAGGATCCCCGCGGAGTTGTCGAGCGTGAGCGTCACCTCGGCACGGCCGAGCGCCGGGCGCTTGGCGGTGCCGGCGAAGATCACATCATCCATCTTCTGCGAACGCACGGAACTGGGCGCCTGTGCACCCAGCACCCATGCGATCGCATCGACGACGTTCGACTTGCCCGAACCGTTGGGTCCGACCACGACGGTGACGCCTGGTTCGAGGACCATGGTCGTCGAATCTGCGAACGACTTGAATCCTTTGAGGGTGAGCGACTTGAGAAACACGGCTCGTGGAGCCTAATCGGTCGCGGTCTCCACCGCCCAGCGTGTGTGACCTTCTGGGCGGCGCAGGTGACGTTCGTCTCTAGCGTTCTCGGTCCGAATGAGGGACAGTCACCACATGGAACCGGTTCGCGCGTCGAGCATCAGCATCCACGGCCACGAGGTGAGCTTCCGCCGATGTGGCGTGGGCGAGCCTGTGTTGCTCATCCACGGGTTGGCCGGCAGCTCCAAGAACTGGCAGGCCATCCACCGTGACCTCGCGGAACACCACGATGTCATCGCTCCCGACCAGCTGGGCCACGGTGAGTCGGCAAAGCCCATCGGCGACTACTCGCTGGGCTCGTTCGCCAGCGGGTTGCGCGACTTCCTCGCTGCTCTCGACGTTCCGAGCGCGACGATCGTCGGTCATTCCTTCGGTGGCGGTGTGGCCATGCAGCTCGCCTACCAGCATCCGGAGCTCTGCGACCGTCTCGTGCTGGTCGGCAGCGGAGGCCTGGGTCGCGAAGTGAGCTGGCTGTTGCGCATCGTGACGCTTCCCGGCGCCGAGCACCTGATGCCCGTGATCTTCCCGCGCCTGGTGGCCGATGCGGGCGACGATCTCGCCAACCTGCTGTCACGGCTCGGCGTGAAGGCGCCACGGATTCGTGAGATGTGGAGGTCGTATGCATCGCTGGCCGGTGCCGAGAATCGCAAGGCATTCGTCCGGACGATCCGAGGCGTCATCGAACCCGGTGGCCAGACGGTGAACGCGCTCGACCGGCTGTATCTCGCCGCGCACCTCCCGACGTTGATCGTGTGGGGCGACCGGGACGACATCATTCCCGTGACCCACGGCCATGCCGCCCACGATGCGATCCCGGGCAGCAGGCTGGAGATTCTCGAGGGGGTCGGCCACTTCCCGCAGTCCGAAGCTCCCGACCGATTCCTGGCGGTGCTCGAGGACTTCCTCGCGACCACCCCGGCTGGGGCCACGGCGCCGGCCCGGTTGCACGACCTGCTCCACGCACGCTGACCTTGCGCATCGGGGCGACTCGTGGTCGTGACCTGGCGATCAGCGCTGGCAGCGCGGACAGAAATGGGTTGAACGCCCCGCGTTGACCACGCGAGCGATATCGGCCCGGCCGCAGGAGATGCATCGCTCTCCGAAGCGATCGTAGACACGGTGGGCCAATTGGAACTGACCACCGTTGCCGTCGACGTCGACGTACTGGGTGTCGGCCAACGTGGAACCGCCGGCTTCGATGGCCTCGGTCAGGATCCGATGGATCTCACGATGGAGGCGGGTGATCTCTGCGCCCGTCAGGGTGTTCGAGATCCGATCGTGACGGATGCGCGAGGCGTGCAGGATCTCGTCGCAGTAGATGTTGCCGATGCCGGCGATCACGTGCTGATCGAGCATCAACGCCTTCAGCGACCGCACCCGCGAACGCACGATGCGGGCGAGCTGGGTACGGGAGAGGCCGTCGGTGATCGGATCGACCCCGAGCTTGAACAGATCGGGGATCTCGACCTCGACGTGCGCAGGATCGAACACCACCACCTCCCCGAACGTTCGAGGGTCGACGAAGCGCAGTTCTTCCGTTGGATCGCCCGACAGCACTGCCGCCACATGGGTGTGCGGAGGGCGCGGCTCATCCACCGGGTGGATGAGCACCCGCCCGCTCATACGCAGGTGGATCATCACATCGTCGCCGGTGTCGAGACCGAGCAGCAGGTACTTGCCGCGACGGCGAGTGTCGATGATCGTCGCGCCCGTCAGTCCGTCGATGACGGCCTGGCGCGACGTCCTCCGAACGGTGCGTTCGCGACCGACCTCGACCGAGCGGATCGTGCGGCCCACGAGACGAACGTCGAGGCCACGCCGGACGGTCTCCACCTCGGGCAGTTCCGGCATGAGCGTTCGCGACCCGTGTCGCGTCAGTCTTCCGACGACAGCGTGGCGTGAGCCGCCATGGCCGCGGCCTGCTCCGCAGCCTTCTTCGAGCGGCCGGCGCCGTCACCGACGGATCGACCGGCGACGACCACCGTGGCCGAGAACGTCTTCTGGTGGTCTGGGCCCTTCTCGCTCACGACGTACACAGGCGCCGCATCGAACTTCCGTGCCGTGAGCTCTTGCAGCAAGGTCTTGAAGTCGAGCCGATCGAGCTGTTGTGCCGCCCTGCCGAGCGGCTCGGTGAACAGGTGCTCGATCAGCCGCGCCGCAGCGACGACCCCGCCGTCGATGTAGACGGCACCGATCACGGCCTCCAGCGCGTCGCTCAGGATCGACGGTTTGAACCGGCCCCCGGCAGCGCTCTCGCCCTTGCCGAGCAACAGGCACGA
>JAYSLK010000582.1:0-4723 GCA_043725585.1 Actinomycetota bacterium | reverse complement strand
TCGGCGACGTACCGACGGCGGCATCGACGTACGGCCGACTCGGATCGATCGATCGCCTGGTGTCAGATGGCACCAGAAGGGTCTACGGATGAACTGGCTGGTGGCGACCGTTGTTCTCGTTGCCGCCGTGCCGCTGATCGCCTTTCTGGACGGGCTGGCGCGTCCGAGCTCCGTGCGCGAGGCGTCGGGTCCGCACTACCGGACCGTTCGTCGCGTCGCCGTTCTGATCGCGTCGAAGAACGGCGCAAGCACCATTGCCGGTGCTGTGGCGGCCGTCGTTCGCGGTGGGGTCGACGTCTTCGTCGTGTCCGACGGGTCGACCGATGACACCGTGGCGGTGGCGAGCGCCGCCGGGGCGACCGTGCTCGACCTCGACGTGAACGTCGGCAAGCCAGCCGCTCTGCACCGGTTGTACCGGGACTTCGACATCTCCGGCAGATTCGACGTGGTCGCGATCCTCGACGATGACGTCATCTTGGAACCGGACTTCCTCCACGAGGCCCTGCTGACCATGACCCCCGATGTGGCGATCACGGTCGGCCGCAATCTCACCGCGTGGCCGGATGAGCATCGGTGGAACGCATTGGTGGCGTCACGGGCGTACGCCTACTGGTCGTACCAACTGATCATCCGTCGATTCCAGTCGCGCTTCGGCATCATGAACTGCATCTCCGGCTCGAACAGCTTGTACCGCACCGAGGTGCTCGATGCAGTGTTGCTCGCCAGCACGCCCTACATCGTCGACGACACCTTTTGGACGCTCGAGACCCATCGACTCGGTCTCGGTCGGATCGTGTATGCGCCGAGGGCGCGGGCGTGGTTGCAGGACCCGTTCCGTTTCGGCGACTGGTATCGGCAGAACCTCCGCTGGATGTGGGGTACGTTCCAAGGGATCATCGGGCACCGGATCGGCTCTCGTGCCAACCGGTTCCACCTGTCGTACGTGCTCCTCATCCTCCAGTGGGCCGTATACGTGGTGGGGGCGCCGTTCACCGTGGTCGCCGTCGCGCGGCACCTCGAACCGAGCACGGTGGCACTGCTCCTTGCGGGCTACACCGCATGGCTCGCTGCCGCAGCGTTTGCCACGCGTCGCCCCCGTCTGGTGCTCTTCGTCGTTCCGATCATCGTCCTCGATCTGGTGTATCGGGTGATCTTCATCCATGCCTTCGTCAAGGCGATCCGCCAGCCGACGGTGGAGTCGTGCACCTGGTCGTCGCCCCGGCGCTTTGCAGCCGTCGGCGCGGTATGAGCCGCATCGTGGCCGCCAACCACGTCGAGAGTCGAACGAAGGAGAACCAGCGATGACCATCGTTGCAAGCTCACCCGCCGGCGTCGCCGCCGGCGAGGTGACCGCAGGAGCGTCGGCGGGCGCCGTCACCGGCGTGGTCAGCGGTGTCGCCTTGCCGGTCACCGGCGCCAGCGGGATCATGGCCCTGTGCGGGGCAGCCCTGATCGCGATCGGCGTGGGGTTGCAAGGACTGCGGCGCCTCGGCGCCGGCCTTCGCCGCTCATCCGGCCACTGATCCTGCCGTTGTCGCCCGGGTAGGGTGACGGCAATGAGCAACAAGATGATCTTCGGCATGTTCATGCCACAGGGCTGGAAGATGGAGCTGTCGGGTATCGACGGCGCAGCGGCACAGTGGGACAAGGCCGTCGAGATCGCGATGAAGGCCGAGGAGCTCGGCTACGACTCCATTTGGGTCTACGACCACTTCCACAACGTCCCGCGCCCGGCGCACGAAGCCGTGTTCGAATGCTGGACCACGATGGCCGCGATCAGCCAACGCACCTCGCGTGTCCGCCTCGGTCAGATGGTCGGGTGCAACAGCTACCGCAACCCGGCCGTACTGGCCAAGATCACGTCGACGATCGATGTGATCAGTGGCGGCCGTCTCGATTGGGGGATCGGCGCGGGGTGGTACGAGAACGAGTACAAGGGCTATGGCTTCGAGTTCCCGAAGCCCAAGGATCGCATCGGCATGCTCAACGAGAGCGTCGAGATCGTTCGCAGCATGTGGACACAGCCCGAGACCGACTACGACGGTCGCTACTACAAGCTCTCCCGCGCCAACTGCGATCCCAAGCCGTTGCAGCAGCCACACCCACCCATCTGGATCGGCGGCGGAGGCGAGCAGCTCACCTTGCGCGTCGTTGCGAAGTACGCCGACTACAGCAACTTCGGAGGCAAGCCCGACGAATGGGCGCGCAAGCGCGAGATCCTGAAGGGTCACTGCAAGGCGGTCGGTCGCGACGAGGACACCATCGGCAAGACCTGGTCGCCCGAGGTTTTCATCCGCAACACCGAGGCAGAGGTGGTTGCCGCCGGTACGAAGAGCCTGTGGGCCGAACCATTCGAAGCCTGGCGCGACGGCAACCTGGTGGGCACGCCCGAGCAGGTCAGCGAGAAGATCCAGACCTACGTCGATCTGGGCTGCACCGGGTTCATCCCGTGGTGCTCCGACTACCCGAGCACCGAGACCGTGGAGCTCTTCGCCGAGCACGTGATGCCCAACTTCCGCTGACGCGCACGCTCGACCGGAGAGTCGAGCGCTGTCAGGGGGCGTGGGTGGCGATGAGGACGTCCAACCTGTCGGCGCTTGCTTCCTCCAACGTGCTGCATGTTGCGAGTTGCTCGAGGACGCGCTGATCCGTGGTGCGGTTCGCGATGTTGCGCCAAGCCCGTGCGCCCTGACGTTCGGCGTTGGCCTGGATACGTAACTGGTCCCACACGTCCAAGTCGGTGAAGACGTCGTCGTACGTGCGCTTCGCGTCGGGCAGTGGCGCCTCGAGGGCATTGCGCAGCGACTCGTCAAACGCGAATGCGCCCTCGATGCGATCGGCGATCTCGTCTTCGGCGCGCGCACACGTGATCAGGTCGTCCGCGTGCTCGGGCAATGCCTCGGCCCAGCCCCGGTAGCGCTCGGCGGCCCCACGCTCGAGAAGCGCCAGGAAACGCGGCATCGCCTCCGGAGGTACCTTGCCGATGAACGGGGCGAGGAGCTCACCGAAGTTCGGGATCTGCAGGTCGGTCATGGCTCGAAGGTAGCCGTCGAGTGGGCCGATCCCAGCCCATCGATGCCGAGAGGCTGGTCAACGCCGAGTCGGCGCCACGGCCTGCACTGCGCGGCCACCGAGGCCGAGGACCCGGTCGATCTCGTCGGCCGGCGCCGGCATGCCGAGCAGATAGCCCTGGGCGCGGCTGCATCCGTGGGAGCGGACGATGTCGAGTTGCGCGTCGGTCTCGACTCCCTCGGCGACCACTTCGACGCCGAGGACGCGTCCGAAGTTGACCATCGCATCGATGGCCGTCGCATCGAAGCCGTTCTGATCGGAGCCGGAGACGAAGCTGCGGTCGACCTTGATCACGTCGACCGACAGGTGCCGGAGGTATGCCATGGATGAGTACCCGGTTCCGAAGTCGTCGACGGCGATGGTGATCCCGAGGGCGCGGACGGTCTCGAGCACCGTGCACGCGGCGCTGAGATCCGCGAGCAGGGTGCTCTCGGTGAGCTCGAGCTCGAGCATCCTCGGGTCTGCCCCTGTCGCGGTCAGCACCTCGGACAGGTCGCTCACGAGGTCGCCGTCGACGAGGTGTCGGCCAGAGAGGTTGACCGAGATCCGCAGCGCACAGTCGGGGTCGATCCGACGCCATGCGACGACTCGCTCGGCGGCCTGGTAGAGCATCCACTTGGTGATGTCGAAGATCAGGTTCGACTCCTCGGCGATCGGGATGAACTCAACCGGGGGGACGAACCCGATGCCGGGTCGCTCCCACCTGGCCAACGCCTCGGCTGCCACGACCGCGCCGGTCGTGAGATCGAAGATCGGTTGCAGGTACATCTGGAGCTCGCCACGGTTGACAGCCTCTCGGAGCGCTTGCTCCATCGCCGCACGGTGCTCGACCTGCGACTGGAACGACTCGTCGAAGAACACCACGCGTGCCCGGCCGAGGTTCTTGGCTTGATACACGGCGGCGTCGGCGCGATGGATGACATCGAGCGCTTCCTCGCCGCTGCGGATATGGGCGACGCCGACGCTTGCAGAGAGCGTGAAGAACGCCTCGCCGGCCTGATAGGGCTGCTCGACCCACTCGATCAGCCGTCGACCCAGCGCGATCCCCGCCTGTTCGTCGAGGGTGTCGTCGGTGGCGACGACGAACTCGTCACCGCCGAGCCGGGCAACGATCGAGCCGTCGCGGACCTCGCTGCGAAGGCGGCGCGCGATCTCGGCCAGGACCGTGTCCCCGACCCCATGACCGTGCGAGTCGTTGACGCTCTTGAAGCCATCGACATCGAGGAACAGCACGGTGGCCGGAATGCCGGCGGCGGTCCGTTCGGTGAGCCACTCGAGCACCGCGAATCGGTTCGCGAGTCCGGTCAGCTCGTCATGGCGGGCTTGGTGGGCAAGACGCCGCTCGTACTCCCTACGCGCGGTGGTGTCCTCCGCGAAGACCGTGCGGAGAACGCCGTCGGGTGTGTGGACGATGCTGTGGTCGATGTTCAGATGCAGACGGGATCCGTCGCCACGACGTAGTTCGCAGTCCCCTCGCGTGACGCCGATGTACCGCGACAGCCGGGTTCCGATCTGGTTGACCTCCGGTTCGAGGACGAGCCGTTCGGCCGCTGCATTGGCCGAGACGATCCGACCGTGTGGGTCGATGGTCCAGATGGCGACCAACGCGTGGGAGACGATTGCCGACGCCCGAGCTTCGCTGGTCTGGAGA
>JAYSLK010000581.1:0-2843 GCA_043725585.1 Actinomycetota bacterium | reverse complement strand
GCAGGACCTCGACGACGGACCCACCTGGCACGACAACGAACGAGTACGTCGCTACATCGCCAAGCTCACCATCAACCCGGCCATCGCCCACGGCCTGTCGCACGAGATCGGTTCGATCGAGGTCGGCAAGCTCGCCGACATCGTGCTGTGGCGCCCGGATCACTTCGGGGCCAAGCCGCAGCTGGTGCTCAAGGCAGGTTTCCCGGCCTACGGCGTGACCGGTGACCCCAATGCGACCACCGACTCGTGTGAGCCGTTGGTGCTCGGCCCGCAGTTCGGTTCCTTCGGCGCGACCGCCGCCGACCTCTCGGTCGCTTTCGTCAGTCGGGCTGCCGTCGACGCCGGCGATGATCACATGACCACCCGGCGCAACCGGGTCGCCGTGCGCAACACGCGCGGCATCGGCCCGGCCGATCTGATCCACAACGCCCGCCTCGGCCATGTCGACGTCGACTCACGCACCGGGTCGGTCACCTTCGAGGGTGCCGTCGTCTACGCCGATCCTGCTGACTCGGTGTCGCTCAGCCGTCTCTACTTCCTCTGACCTTTCCCGATGCATCACTCCCAGGAGCTCACCTCATGACCGCGCCCCGCCTGTCCGGCTTTCGCATGCCCGCCGAATGGGTACCGCACAGCCGCACCTGGATGGAGTTCCCTCCGGTCAACGAGTGTTTCGCCGAGCACGGCGAGGACGAGTTGGAGCGCCTCCGTGGCGTCTGGGCATCGGTCGCCAACACCATCGCCCGGTTCGAGCCGGTGTCGATGGTGTGCGACATGGGCGACATCGAGATAGCCCGCGGAATGGTGGACGACTCGATCGAGTTGCACGAGACGCACATCGACGATGCCTGGGTGCGCGACAGCGGTCCGACGTTCCTGGTGAACCCGGACGGTCGTCTGGGGGCCACCCACTGGACGTTCAACGCGTGGGGCGATCAGGGCTTCTCGCGCTGGGATGACGAGCAGCACGTCGGCGCCTTCATCGCCGGCCTGGCCGGGGCGCAACTGTTCAGCTCGTCGATGGTGAACGAAGGTGGCGGCATCCACGTCGATGGCGAAGGCACCGTGATGGTGACCGAGACCGTGCAGCTCGATCCGGGGCGCAACCCGACGTTGAACTCCGAAGGGGTCGAAACCGAGCTGCGCTCGTTCCTCGACATCGAGCGCGTGATCTGGTTGCCGCGGGGGCTCACCAAGGACTACGACCGTTTCGGCACCCGAGGGCACGTCGACATCATCGCTGCATTCCCGCGACCCGGTGCGGTGCTGGTGCACGTGCAGTCCGATCCCGACCATCCCGACTTCGCCGTGTCCCAGGCCAACCTCGCCGTGCTGCGCCACAGCACCGATGCCGCCGGCCGATCGCTCGAGATCATCGAGGTGCCCGCCCCGCAGACCACCCACGAAGACGGTGAACTGGTCGACTGGAGCTACATCAACCACTACGTGTGCAACGACGCGGTGATCCTGTGTTCGTTCGACGACCCGAACGACGACCTGGTCGCAGGCATCATCGCGGCCGCGTATCCAGGTCGCGAGATCGTGCTGCACGACGCCCGATCGATCTTCCGCTGTGGCGGTGGCATCCACTGCATCACCCAACAGCAACCCGCTGTCTGACCCGGCCTAGGGTGCGCACGATGACGTGTGGTGCGTCGCCGACGGCCTCGAGTCGTGGGTGAAGGGGGATCTCATGGGCGTGCAACTGACCAAGGACTCGATCGACCTCGGCATCGTGATCCGTGACGCCGACGCATCGCTGGCGTTCTACCGCGACACGCTCGGGTTCGTCGACGCCGGCTCGAACCCCATGCCCGGTGGAGGCGGCACGATGTATCGCCTGCTGTGCGGCACCACCCTCATCAAGCTCGTCCACCCGGGCACCGAGCCTCCCGCCTCGGCTCCGCCCGGCGGTATCCCCGGCGCGTATGGCTACCGGTACTTCACGATCACCGTGTCGAACCTCGCGGAGATCACCGATGCATGCGCCGCCGCCGGTGCCAAGGTGGTCGTGCCCGTTCGTGAGATCCGCAGCGGGATCAGCATCTCGATCGTGGAGGACCCCGACGGCAACTGGGTCGAGTTCCTCCAGGCCGGCTGACGATGGCCGTCGTCTCGTTCAGTCGCCGCCTGCGCCAGTTGGCGGTGTCGCACGCCGACCGTCCTGCGGTCACCTGCGGCGACGAGTCGGTCAGCTACGCGGAACTCGCGGAGCTCATCGACGATCTCGCCGTCGACCTCCGAGACCGCGGCGTGATCGAAGGCGACATGGTCACCATCGCTCTGCCGAACTCGGTCGACTGGTTCGTGGCCTTCGCCGCGGCATGGCGACTCGGAGCCACGCCGCAGCCGGTGTCGGCGAGGTTGCCACAGCGCGAGATCGACGCGATCGTTGAACTCGCGAACCCGAGTGCGGTGCTGGGCGTCCCGGAGGGTTCGCTGGAGGGACGGGCGTGCCTCCCGATCGGCTATCGGGCCCCCGCTCGTGCCGAGAACGCAGTGCTCGACGAACTCGTCTCGAAGGAATGGAAGGCGCCAACGTCGGGAGGTTCGACCGGTCGTCCGAAGCTGATCGTGTCGGGCGACCCGGCTGTGCTCGACACGGAGGTCCCGTCGGCGCTGATGTTCGGCGCCACCGGTCCGATGATCATGCCCGGGCCGCTGTACCACAACGGTCCGTTGATCTGGTCGGTGCAAGGTCTGCTGCACGGCAACGGCGTGGTCGTGCTGCCACGTTTCGATCCTGATGCAACCCTCGCAGCGATCGAGCACCACCGTGGAGAGGTCGTCTACATGGTGCCGACGATGATGAAACGGATCTGGCGACTGCCCGACGATGTCCG
>JAYSLK010000580.1:0-11802 GCA_043725585.1 Actinomycetota bacterium | reverse complement strand
AGATCTACGACAACTTTCACGTTGGAAGCCGGGGCTCAAAGGTGACATACAAGCCGGGTTGCTGGATCTGCCCCCACCGACTTGCTCGGATCGCAGGTCTGGTCCCGGTTGTTGCGGTTACGCAAGCGGAGGCCGACCTGTTCGACGGAGTCGGCGCGCTACAACTACGTAGTCTCAACGGAATTAAGGAGCGGTCCATTCAGGCAGGGATCGACTACGCAAACGCGAACGGAATTGCAGAGGGCGGGACTCGGGCAGACGCCGTTCGGCACGCCTACTGGAACGCTCTCATGGTGCGCGAAGTAGGCCGCGACAAGGCCCGAGATCTTGCGACTGCGCATGAGCAGGTCATCGGCAACTTTCAAGCTGATGAAGCCATGGATCTGTGGAACAATTTGCAGGGTCGCGAAATCGCAAGCTCCAATCCTGCGGCGAGCGATGCCGAACTTCTTCAGCTCGCTGTCTCAGCAGTTGAGGCGGGGCAAATGGTGGTCGTCCGCGACGTTGGCTCCCTTGCGTGGTCGAGCAGTTCCGTTGGCACCCCTCTGTTCAGGCCAGACACTCCACCTGGCGCCGTTCATGATGAGTACGGCACTCCCTACGGGCCGGTACTCGGATGAATCTCCGTCGCCTAGCTGGGGGAGTTTTGTCCGCTGTGGTCGTAGTTTCGGCGTGTAGCACCGAATCGCCGACGCCGTCGGACCTGCCAGATGCTGTTGTGGGGGCTGCCGACGGCGAATCGATCGGTCTCCGCACACTATTCGGCGACGATTGGTTTGTTGCATACGTCGACTTCTGCCCGGGCGACTCGCTGGCGGTGCAGAACAGGGTTGTCGACGTCAGCTTTGTGCCTTGCGTTGACCCAGACTTCGGTCTGGCGAACGTCGTGCTGTTCGGCGAGTCGGGGCAGATCGTTCGTTGGTACGAGGGCGCGTTGCCGGCCTCCGTGCTCTTCGGTTGCTTCACGCCAGACGCCACGTGGACCCGCACGCCGAATGGGTTCAGCTTCAACGCGGGAACGACGAACGCGGAGCCGTGCATGCCCATCCGTGACCACTGACGAGGCGGGGACTGTCCGGTCGAGTGTGTGAGCGGGCGTATGACGACTACGAGATCTGCAAGGGTGTGCCGTCCCCGATACGTCGTTGACTGTGAGCACCCCCGGTGGGGCGGACACCTCGGGTAAGAGGATGTCCATGTTCAGCAAGGAACGGTTGCCGGGTTGCCCGGCGAAGTACCCGCCTGAGTTGCAGCGTGACGCTATGGCGATGGTCCTCGGCGGCGTCGCTACGGTTGCGAGCCCAATCGCTGCGATCACGAAACGCGCTCGACAACCACAGAATCCGTCAATCTCAACCCACACGCGATTTCTCGGCACCCTCAGGCGTTCGCCGGGCCGAGAGGTTTGCCGTCTTGGGAGAGCGGATCGACGCTCAGGTGAGGACCGCTTCGATTCGTTGGTTGGCGAGGTCTTGGGATTCGTCGAGGGCGCCGACGTAGGTAGCGACGAGGGTTTCGACGCTGTGGCCCATACGTTTGGCGGTCTCGCCGAGCGAGATGCCGGCTTGCAGCCAGGTCGTCGCAGCGGCGTGACGGCAGTCGTAGACGCGAAGCGGTCGCTGGCCTACGGACTCGAGGGCGCGATGCCATGCCCGCCCCCAGTTCGATGCGCTCGGCCGGGTGCCGTTGCGGGTACGGAAGATGAGGTCGTCAGAGGTCGCGGCGTTGATCTGTTCGAGCCACTCGGTGAGCATGCGGACCAGCACCGGCGGGATCGGCACGCTTCTCGGGCCGGTCTTGGGTTCGCCCGGCTCGTCGAAATCGATGTCGGCTTCGGTCACGTCGATTCGCCCCCACCCTTCGGCCGGCAGCGTGAGCGATCGCCCTCTGAGCATCACGACTTCCGACGGACGAAGTCCTGCGTAGTAGGCGACGGCGGTCATCACCCTGTAGGTCTTGCTCGCCGGTTGCGAGGATACGATCGCATCGATCGCTTGGGCCATGACGGCAGGGCTCGGGAGCGATCTGATGTCGACGCTCCTTCGGGTCCGTGCCACCTTGCGCTGGGTTCGCGCCTTCGATCGTAGTGGCCACGGGTCGACGCTGATCGCGCCGGCCTCCACGGCGGCGTGTACGCAGGCTCGCGCGACGGTTCGGTTTCGGTTGGCGGTGGTCGCTGCCATCGGTGTGCCGTCGAGCTTCACGGCCAGGCGTCGATCGATGTCGGCGATCCGCTCACGGTCGAGTTCGCCCACGGTGGGGCAGTGCTTGGCCATCCACTTCTCGAACGCTTCGTCCCGGGGCGCCGATTCCTCCGGCCGCAGTGCAGTCTGCAGGTACACGCGCAGCCCAGCGGGGGCCTTCGGCGACGGCTCCATGGCCAACACCACGAAACGCGAGAGCGCCTCGGCGTTCGAGCTCCGCGTTCTCGGCTGCCACTCCAGCCACTGTTCGGCCAGCCACCGTCGCGCCCACTCGTGCACCTTCATCTCTGCGAGCGGCAGCTTCCACGAAGCCGGCTCCCCCGTTGCCGGATCGAAACGTTCCCCGGCCTCCACGGCTCGCAAGAGCAGTCCTCGAAAGCGCTCAGCCTCTGCACGAGTGCGGTACGCCCGGCTCCGATGACGGCCATCGATCGTGTACCGCACGACCCACGGCAGCTTCGCCTCACTCCGGGCGCGCCGGTCCTGCACCCCGTACACCTTGACGTCTTGGAACGGCCTGCTCATCTGTACCCCGGTTTCGCCACCGAAGCCCGCCCGTGGGAATTGGGACGAGTGTGGGACGGAGGCTAACCGCGTCGACACGCGTGTACTCTGACCAGGTCATATTGAGGTCGGAAGTCATGGTTTCCGGAACCATGTGTCGGAGGTTCGAATCCTTCCGGGGGCGCCACGCTTTTCGGCCCTGACCAGCGCGCAGACTGGCTGGGCAGCAGCGCAGATCGCGTCAGGTGAAGATGACGTTGCGCAGCGTCCCGTGGATCGCGGGCGGTGGTCACAGAGGCGACGGCGTGGCCCAACGATCGGCCACCAGCTCGGCGGCCACCAGCTCGGCGACCGTCGTCTCGACCAGCAACGAAGCCAAGCGATGGTCGCCCGTTGGGTACGTGATTTCGAACGATGCGCTCGGGAACGTGGGCGCCCCCGCAGCGTTCACGCTGACCACTGTCGACCCTCGCTCGGTCAGCCACCGGGCCGCCTCGGCGTCATAGCGCGAACCGGGGAAGACGAGCACTCGGTAGTCGAGCGTCTTTGTGAGGTAGACGTCGACGTGACTCCAGTCGGCCGTCTCGCAGGCGTCGGCTTGACGGCGGGGCACCTCGCGCATCATCAGGGCACCTTGGAGTGCGCTGCTGATCCGTTCGGCCGGTGCGAGCAGCCAGGTGCCATGGGGCCCGGCCAGTCGCTCGGCAGCCTGATCGAGCCATCGCTGACGCGACTCGAGCAAGGTCTCGATGCCGTCGGCCGCCAACCGGCAACCACGGGCGAGGTCGAGCGGTGCACCGGTGAGGTGCTGTTCGAGCGCGAGGAGCGCGATGATCGTGTGCAGTTCGCTGCGACAAGCGATGCCGCTCACCTCGACACCCGCGACCATGTCGACCAGGTGCGTGGCCACGGCGGTGAGGGGCGAGTCGATCGTGTTGGTGAGTGCCACGATCCGAGGCGCATCGTGCATCCGACCAACGAAGTCCAGCGTCTCCGTCGAGCTCCCGCTGGCAGAGATCGCGACAAGGGTGAGGTCGTCGCGCGTCGGCCAAGAGTGCTCGGCCGAAGCGATCTCGGCAACGGCCGTCACGCCGTGCCGCCGGAGCCGCTGGGCGCCGACTTGGGCTGCGAACCACGACGACCCCATACCGGTCAGGACCAGTCGGCCCTCGGGAGGAATGTCAGGCCAGCGGAACGCCTCGTCCGCGTCGAGCGCGTCGCCGAGCAGGCGAAGCATGGCGGGCTTCGACTCCAGGTCGTCGAGGAAACGTGTCGGGTCCAACTCACTCCTCGCTGTCGAGTGGGAACATGGAGGCGAGCGCAGCATCGGGGACGTAGACCCAATGTGGGAGGTGGGCCGCTGCGTATGCGAGCTCGTGGAGCTCCTGTGCCACTCGCAACGGACGCAGCAGGGCCACATCGAGCAGGCGGTCGAGCGAAGCTGTGGTCAACACGGCGCGGTACGTGTCGAGCGCGGCGCCGACCAACTCGTCGATCAGCCTCGTCAGATCGGCCCGGCGAGCACCGGCCGTGCGGTGATCGACGATGCGAACGACGTGGTCGATCGATTGCAGCAACGCTGCCACGTCGACCGCCGCCGGCTGCTGCAGCCCGTCGTCTGCGCTGTCGGCGATGGGGTTGCCATCGAAGTCGGTGATGGCGAGCTGACCTCCGATCGCCAGCACGTTGCCCACGTGGAGGTCGCCATGAACGGTGATCGCAGCAGTCTTGCGATTGGTGTCGAGCACATCGAGTTCGGCTCTGATCGATTCCCAACGGGCCGCGAGGTGTTCGGCGGTCGCACCGCCGGTCACGCTGCGCGCAGTCTCGAGGAGTGCGACAGCCCTGACGTGGAGCTGCCGGATCGACACCTCACCCACAGGATTCGGCCATCGTGCGGACGGAGTGGCCAGCGCGACGTGGAGACGACCGGCGAGCGAGCCGAGCGCACGAGCGCGACCGATGAGCGCACTGCGCTCGAGCGAACCGTCGTACCACGCGTGGACCTCGTCGAGGTACCAGTCCCAGCCATCGCGAGCGCCGGGGAGGAACGAAGCGACCGAAGCGACGACGTGGCCGTTCTCGATGTGCGAGCCGTGGAATGCCGGCATCGAATCGAACCCGACCTCGGCGAGGTGGGCGAGCACTTCGCTCCCGCGGTGCGGAAGCGAGCGTGGGGGCCGGAACCACTTGACGATCACCGATTCGTCGACGACCACGCTCCGATTGGTCTGGTCGACCGTGATCGGCCGCTCGCGACCGTCGCCCAGCAATGTCGGAGCGATCGCACGGGCGAGCGCAGTCGATGCCCCGAGGTCAGGTTCCGAAGCGATCACGTCGGTCAGAACCCCACGCGCAGGGATGGCTCGCTGTGCTTCACCATCACATGATGGCCGACAGGCAGCTCGTCGACTGCGGATTGGCTCACGTCGTTCCGGCGTCCGACATGCTGCGACCGCCGCGCATCGCGACCGACCCGAACACCTCGTCTCGCACCCTGGCTCGGGCTTGACCCCTGAGGCGGAAACCGCTACTCATGTCACGTCGCGACCGAACCGAGCGATGCGGCACAGCGCCCGGCGGCACATCGCCAGGCCGAACCCACCAGGAGGACCGAGTCGTGAGCACGTTCCTGTTCATGCCAGAAAGTGCCTACGGGCCGACGAACAACTGCATCGGCATCGGCAACGCACTGCGGCGGATGGGTCATCGGGTGGTCTTCGCTGCCGAGCGCTCCTGGGAAGGTCGACTGGCAGCGCTCGGGTTCGACGAAGACCTGGTCGATCTCGCGCCGCCACCCGAGAACGTCGCCGAGCAGGCTGCCGGGCAGTTCTGGACCGACTTCATCCGCGACACATCGCCGGTCTTCCGGCAGCCCACGATCGAGCAGATCTCGCAGTTCGTCCAGCCCACGTGGTCGGCGCTGATCGATGGCGCCAAGTACTGCCAGCAGCAGCTCACCGACATCATCGAACGGCAGCGACCAGACGTGGTGATCGAGGACAACGTCAACTGCTTCCCGGCGCTCATCACGGCCGGTGTGCCCTTCGTGCGGATCGTGTCGTGCAATCCCCTCGAGGTGACGGGGCTTGACATCGCTCCGGCGTTCTCGGGGTACGCAGCCGACGATCGCACCGGCTGGGCCGACTTCCGCGACGAGTACGAGCGGACACACCGGCCGATGTGGGAGGACTACAACGAGTGGGTCGTCAGCTGCGGTGCTCCGCCGCTGCCCGATCTGCAGTTCATCCACCCGTCCGAACAGCTCAACCTGTACGTGTATCCGGAGGAGATCGACTACATCGATCGCCGACCGCTCGCCGCGACGTGGCACCGTCTCGACTCGTCGGTGCGCACCACCGACCAGCCCTTCGAGGTTCCTGCTTCGCTGGGGGCCGAAGGAGCGTTGATCTATCTGTCGCTCGGCTCGCTCGGTTCGGCCGATGTCGAGCTGATGAAGCGCCTCGTCGAGGTGCTCGGCAGCACTCCGCACCGATACATCGTCAGCAAGGGTCCTCTTCACGACACGTACGATCTGCCCGCCAACATGTGGGGCCAAGAGCAGGTGCCCCAGACCAACGTGCTGCCGATGGTCGATGTCGTCATCACCCATGGCGGCAACAACACCACCACCGAGTGCTTCCACTTCGGCAAGCCGATGGTGGCGCTCCCGCTGTTCTGGGACCAGTACGACAACGCCCAGCGAGTCGATGAGACCGGATTCGGCCGGCGGCTGCGGACATACGAGTTCGACGACGCTGAATTGACCGGCGCGATCGATCGACTGCTCGCCGACTCGGCGCTCCGCGGCCGGCTGGATGCGATCGGACGACGGGTGCGAGCCGCCGACGGCATCGGCAAAGCTGCCGGTCTGTTGGCATCACTCGCCGCGGATGTGCGCTGACGCAGCGGAGGATCGAGCGGACGCCGATCCCTGTCTGTCTCGAACGGCGTCGGCCGACACGGGATCGATTCCTCCGGGGACGCCGTCATCGCAAACGGTACGATTCGGCTCCCATGGCCGATCCACACGTCACCGTTGCCTCGCTGCTCGCGCCGGCGTTCGAGCGTGTATCGGGCCGCCATGGTGTCGACGCTGTGGTGCGCCCGAGCGATCGGGCCCATGCGCAGGCCAACGGTGCGCTCGCTCTGGCTAAGGAGCTCGGTCGCAATCCGCGTGAGGTGGCGGCCGAGGTCGCTTCCGCGGCCGCCGACGATCTCGCCGGCGTCGCCACCCTGGAGGTGGCCGGGCCGGGGTTCATCAACGTCACCTTCACGCCGTCGTTCGTGAGCGGGCAAGTCGCCACGATCGCGGCCGACGAACGCCTTGGTGTGCGGCCGGCCGTGACGACGGAAACGGCTGTGGTCGACTACTCGGCGCCGAACGTGGCCAAGGAGATGCACGTCGGGCACCTGCGCACCACGCTCATCGGCGACGCGTTCGTTCGGCTGCTCGGGTTCGTCGGCCACACGGTGATCCGCGAGAACCACATCGGCGACTGGGGTACGCCGTTCGGCATGCTCATCGAGCACGTGGTGGACCTCGGCGGCGAGCTCGGCGAGGTCGACCTCAGCGATCCCGGGGCGTTCTACAAGCAGGCCCGCGCGAAGTTCGACGCGAGCGACGAGTTCAAGGACCGCGCTCGGGCCAGGGTCACCCTCCTGCAGGGCCGGTCCGACCCGGCGACCATGCAGCTCTGGCAACAGCTCGTCGACCAGTCGGCCGACTACTTCGACGTCGTTTACGGCCGGCTCGGTGTGCTGCTCACTCGCGACGACATCGTCGGCGAAAGCTTCTACCAGCCGATGATGCCCGCCATGCTCGAGCGGCTCGACCGGGCCGGGCTGTTGCAGGAGAGCGACGGCGCGAGGGTCGTGTGGGTGCCTGGCTTCACCAACCGCGAGGGCGACCCGCTGCCGTTGATCGTTCAGGCGCGCACGGGCGGGTTCAACTACGCCACGAGCGACATCACCTGCGTCATCGACCGGGTGGAGCGACTGCATGCGACCCTGCTCGTCTACTGCATCGGCACGCCCCAGAGCCAGCACCTGCAGATGGTGTGGAAGGCCGCAGAGATGCTCGGCGTGCTGGTGCCGCCGGCGCGGGCGGTGCACGTGAACAACGGCAACGTGCTCGGCGACGACCGCAAGATCCTCAAGAGCCGCAGCGGCGAGCCGGCGATGCTGCTCGATCTCATCGATGCCGCGATCGGCCGGGGTCGTTCCATCGTCACCGAGCGGTCGCCCGAGATGCCTGGCGACGAACGAGACGAGTTGGGGCGCCAGATCGGCATCGGGGCGTTGAAGTACGCCGAGCTGTCCACCGACCGGATCAAGGACTACGTCTTTGACTGGGACCGCATGTTGTCCTTCGAGGGCAACACCGCGCCGTACCTGCAGTATGCGCACGCCCGCATCCGCAGCATCTTCCGCCGTGCCGAGGTGGAGCCAGCCGCCGTCCGCTCTGTCGTCCCGTTGTTGCATGCGCCAGAGGAGCTCGCCCTGGGGCTGAAGTTGCTCGCCTTCGACGGTGCGGTCGCCGACACGATCGACCGGTTCGCGACACACCGCCTGTGCACATACCTGTTCGAGCTGGCGCAGACGTTCACCGCGTTCTACGACGCGTGCCCGGTGATGCGCGCCGAGACCGACGAACTGCGTCTCAGCCGGCTCGCGCTCGCCGATCTCACGGCGCGGGTGCTCTCCACCGGCCTCGGGTTGCTCGGCATCGAGTCGCCCGATCGCATGTAGCCGAGACACGACGTCATGGGCTCCTTGCCACTCCACCTCCTCCCCGACACGGCGTCCATCGACGACCGTGGGGTCCTCTCGCTCGGCGGGCTCAGCGTGTCGGAACTGGTTGCCGCTCACGGCACTCCGTTGTTCATCTACGACGAGGTCCACCTTCGGCGGCGCTGCCGCGAGGCGGTCGACGCGTTCGGGCACCAGCGTGCGGTGTACGCCACCAAGGCGTTCCTGTGCCGGGCGATGGCTCGCCTCGCGTACGAAGAGGGGATGCTGCTCGATGTGGCCAGCGGTGGCGAGATGCACGTCGCCTTGTCGTCGGGGGTGCCGGCCGACGCGCTCACGCTGCACGGCAACAACAAGAGTGTCGACGAGTTGCGTCATGCGCTGCGGGAGCAGGTGCGCTACGTGGTGGTCGACTGCGACGAAGAGCTCGACCGGCTCGAGCTGCTCCACGCCGAAGGGCTTCCGGTTCCCCGCGTGGTCTTGCGCATCACGCCCGGGGTGCACGCACACACCCACGAGTACATCGCGACCGGCCAGGACGACTCGAAGTTCGGATTCAACCTCGGCAACGGAGCCGCGCAGGCAGCGGTCGATCGGGCTCGGCGGTCGGCGGCGGTCGAACTGGTCGGGCTGCACTGCCACATCGGATCGAACGTGTTCGCGGTTCGCAGCTTTGCTCGAGCGGCCGAGGTGATGGCTCGGTTCGCTGCACCGCTCGGACTGCCCGAACTGGTGCTCGGCGGTGGCTTGGGCGTGCCCTACGTGGGCGGCGAGGAAGCCTCCACCATCACCGAGTGGGGGCGCGTCGTGTTGGGCGCGTGCGCTGCGCTGAACGTGCAGAGCCGAATCAGCGTCGAACCGGGCCGATCGATCGTGGCGTCGTCAGCGATCACCGTGTACGAGGTGGGCGCGGTGAAGACGATCCCGGGCGTGCGCACCTACGTCTCGGTGGACGGTGGCATGAGCGACAACCCTCGACCGGTGCTGTACGGCTCGGGCTACGAGGCCTTCGACCCGAACAGAGCGCGGGACGAACGCAACGGGCGGGCTCGGTTGGTGGGCAAGCACTGCGAGAGTGGCGACGTGTTGATCTTCGACGCGGCGGTGCCCGAGCAGTTGGCGGCCGGCGACCTGATCGCCACCCCGGTCACGGGCGCCTACGGTCATTCCATGGCGAGCAACTACAACAAGCTCACCCGCCCACCGGTGGTGTTCGTGCGCGACGGCGAAGCTCGCGTCGTGGTGCGCCGCGAGACGTACGACGACCTGCTCTCGTGCGACGTCGGGTGAGGCTCGTGCACCTCCGCTGTCGATCGATCGGTCCTGGGGGAGCGCGATGAACGGTGATCGCATGATCGGATTGGTCCGCAAGGCGCTCACCCTCTTGCGTGCTGCGGGTGGTCAGCAACGGGATGCGGGTGACCCGGGTCGCACCGGTCGACGTCGGTCGAATCCCGACGAGCGCTCGCCGAACGGCCCGTCCAATCGGCCGCAGAGTCGACCCCGGGGTCGACCCCAGAGCGGGTCCGAGGGTCGGCCCCAGAGCCGGTCCGAGGGTCGGCCCGAGCGTCGGCCCGAGGGTCGATCAGGGCGCCCGCACCCGGCACCATCGGCTGACAGCGAGCTCGGCGATGCTCGCATCGAGTACTCCCCGGCCCTCGACGGCGACGCCGATCCCGGAGAAGTCGTGTGGACCTGGGTGCCGTACGAAGACGACCCATCGCAGGGCAAGGACAGGCCGGTGATGATCTTCGGTCGCCGTGGCGATCGCCTGGTCGGTGTCGCGCTGACATCCAAGCATCACGACAACGAACCGCAGATCGCCGTCGGCACCGGTTCGTGGGATCGCGAGGGTCGACCCAGCTACGCGAAGCTCGAACGGATTCTCGACGTCGATCCACACCAGGTTCGTCGAGAAGGGGCCGTGCTCCCGCGGGCTCGGTTCGATGAGGTGGTCGATGCTCTCCGCGCGTTGCACGGCCTGGTGGAGCGACACGGCTGATCGCGCGGGGCGCGCCGCGACGCAATCGACTGCACAATGGAGACATGGTGGGCCGTGCATCGTCCCGTAGCCTCACGCCGTGGCTCAGACCGACTCCTCACCATCGCAATCCGCTCCCACGGGTCGCAAGATCCGCGATCGCGCCGACAACGTCATGCGAATCGGGGTGCTCGGGTGCGGCAACGTCGGTGCGCCGCTGATCGAGCTGATCGCAGCGCAGGCAGCATCGATCGAGGCGCGCACCGGGTTGAAGCTCGAGGTGGCCACCGTTGCGGTGCGAAACCTGAGCAAGGATCGCGGTATCTCGCTCGCCGACGGGGTGCTCACCCGAGATGCGCACTCGGTGGTGAACGACCCGACGATCGATCTCGTCGTCGAGGTGATCGGCGGCATCGAACCCGCTCGGGAGCTGATCTCGACCGCCCTCGCCAACGGCAAGCCGGTGATCACGGGCAACAAGGAGTTGCTCGCCAACGTCGGCACCGAGCTCTACGCCCAGGCCGATGCCGCCGGGGTCGACCTGCTGTTCGAAGCGTCCGTCGCCGGGGGCATCCCACTGATGCGTGCCCTGCGCGAGAGCCTGCGGGGCGAGCCGGTCACCAGGGTGATGGGCATCGTCAACGGCACCACGAACTTCATCCTCACCAAGATGACCGAGGAGGGCGCCGACTACATGGTCGCCCTCTCGGAGGCTCAAGCGTTGGGGTTCGCCGAGCGTGATCCGACGGCCGATGTGGAGGGTTTCGATGCGGGCGCGAAGACGGCGATCATCGCCACCATCGCCTTCGGTGTGAAGGTGGTGGCCGGCGACGTGTACCACGAAGGCATCAGCCACATCACCGCCGCCGACATCGCGGTCGCCCGCCGTCTCGGGTACGTCGTGAAGTTGTTGGGCATCGCCGAGCAGATGCCGACCGGCGAGGTCGCCGTGCGCGTGCACCCGGCCATGGTGCCCCTCACCCATCCGCTCGCCAGCGTGCGCGAGAGCTACAACGCCGTGTTCGTGGAAGGCACAGCCGTCGGGTCGCTGATGTTCTACGGCCGCGGCGCCGGGGGCTCGCCGACGGCCAGCGCCGTGCTCGGCGACCTGATCGACGCGGCGGTGAACCTGTCGAACGGCACACACGGCACGATCGGCACCTTCGGCAAGGCGGTCACGTTGCCGATCGACGAGACCACCGCCGAGTACCTGCTGAGCCTCGACGTGGCCGACAAGCCGGGTGTTCTGCACGCCGTGACCGGTGTGTTCGCTCGCCACGGAGTGAGCATTCGCGCCGCCGAGCAGGAGGGGAATGCCCCCGACGCCCGGTTGGTGTTCATCACCCACGAGGCCAAGGAATC
>JAYSLK010000579.1:0-3688 GCA_043725585.1 Actinomycetota bacterium | reverse complement strand
TCACGATCAGGGTGTTGGCGCACCACCAGCCACCGAGCCCGGGGGCGAGCGCGAGGGCGAGCGAAGGTGATCGCTACAACAGCGGTCATCCAGAGCCGTACGTGCAACGTGCCTCGAGCCGTCGTTGCGGACACGAGCTAGAACTGCCGGCCGATCGCTCGCGGCCCTACCAGGCGACGCCTGCCATCGTTCAGCCCGAGTGCCACGCTCCACCCCGGGGTGGATGCTCGTACTCGGTTCGACCTCGTGGCACTCGGGCGGGGACGTGGCACTCGGGTGCCATCGGTCGTCTGACGCTACGGTCTGGGTCATGCACGTCGTCGACGCTGTCCATCGGCGCTCCTCCATCCGCGACTACCTCGACACGCCGATCGACGACGAGGTGCTTCGCGAGTTGCTCACCGATGCGTCCCGGGCCGCCAGCGGAGGGAACCTCCAGCCGTGGCGCCTGTACGTGGTGAACGGCGAGTCGATGAGCCGCCTCCGTGAGCACCTGCTCACGCAACCGCCGCTCGAGCCCACCGAGTACGACATCTACCCGAAAGAGCTGTCCGAGCCGTATCGCACCAATCGTTTCACCGTCGGCGAGCAGATGTACGCCCTGCTGGGCATCCCCCGGGAGGACAAGACGGCGCGCTTCGCCCAGTTCGCCCGGAACGCCGACTTCTTCGGCGCCCCGGCGGCCCTGTTCTGCTTCGTCGACCGCCAGATGGGTCCACCGCAGTGGAGCGACCTCGGCATGTTCCTGCAGACCTTCATGCTGCTTGCGGTCGAGCGCGGCCTGGCCACGTGCGCCCAGGAGTACTGGTCGGTCCGCCACGGGGCGATCCGCGGGTTCGTCGGCGCGACCGAGCAGGAGGTGCTGTTCTGCGGCATGTCGATCGGCCATCCCAATCCGAACGCTCCGGTGAACGCCCTCCGCAGCGAGCGGATGCCTCTCGATCAGTGGGCCCGCTTCGTGTGATCCTTCCAACCGGTCTGGAGCCGTGCCGGATCAGCGGCGTGGCTCGTGGGGATCGTCACCGGGAGCGCGAGCATCCGCTCGGTCCGGCGAACAGGCGGTGTCAGGACCGGTAGGCGGAGGCCTGGATCCGGAACAGTGAGGCATACTGGCCATCGAGGGCCATCAGCTCGGCATGGCTACCCACCTCGGCCACCCTGTTGCCGTCGAGCACGACGATCAGATCGGCCATTCGCACCGTGGAGAACCGGTGCGAGACCAGCACCGTGACGCGACCCGAGTCGGTGTCGGCGCGGGCTGCATCGGCGAATCGTTCGAACAGCGCATGCTCGGTCTCGGCGTCCAGGGCGGCGGTCGGTTCGTCCAGCAACAGCAGCAGCGGTTCGTCACGCATGAATCCGCGGGCGAGAGCGAGCTTCTGCCACTGGCCGAAGCTCACCTCGGCTCCCCCCTCCCAAGTCGCGCCGAGCTGAGTGTCGAGTCCGAGCGCGAGACGATCGATCACGTCGTTCGCACCTGCACGATCGACGGCCGTCTCGGCTGCCGGCCGCTCGTCCAGACGGGGGAGGTGACCCAGGCCCACCGCCTGCTGTGCCGGGAGCTCGAAGCGGAAGAAGTCCTGGAAGGCCCCGGCCAGGCGATCGCGCCACTGCGCCGTGGCGATCTGGGCCAGATCGACCCCGTCGACGGTGATCCGGCCGTCCGTCGGGGCGTACAGACGAGCCAGCAGCTTCACCAGCGTGCTCTTGCCAGCGCCATTCTCGCCCACCACGGCCACCACGGATCCCGCCGGCAGGTGAAGGTCGATCCTGTCGAGCACCAACCGGTCGGTACCGGGATACGCGAACGACGCGTGTTCGAACCGGATTCCATCGACCAGCCGGTGCGGCGCGACCGCGCCTGCATGGACCTCGCGCGCGGCCGCGTAGTCCTCGAGCCAGACCAACCGGCGCGACGCATCGAGCCAGAATCCACGCAGGAACCCGAGCTCGTCGGCGGTGGCACTGATGTACGACGACAAGCGGGTTCCGGCCGCCATCACCAGCACCACATCGGCAACGCCTCTGTCGAGCCCAGCGGCGACGAACACCACCGCCGCCACATACCCGATGCCGAACAGGGCCCACACGCCCGAATGCCACAGCGCGGTCGCCAGGCGCACCCGCGCGACGGGGCGATACCACCGGTCGTAGGCATCGCGTCGCTCACGCCTCACCCAGTCCTCGGTGCCGGTCACGCGGATCTCCTTGCCCGGTGCGGCCGTGGTGCCGAGCACGAACAGGTGCCGGCTGAGGCGCGTGTTGGCGATCACCGACTCCTCGACCCGCCGTTCAACGGCGGGTCTCCACGTGGAGGTCACGAAGGCCGGCACGGCCCCGAGGAGCAGCAGGACGAGCGCCGGATGCACCGAGGCGAGCAGCCCTCCGGTGATCACCAAACGGAACGCCCACCCCAGCGTGGTGAACAGCGACATGAACATGTGATCGAGCGCGAACACCTGGTCGCGAAGCATCGCCAACCGGTCGAGGTGCTCGGGACGCTCGTGGTGCTCGATGGTGGGAACCGACGCCTGAAGTCGGGCAACGTGCGCCTCGAGCGCGATCGCGATGCGGTCACGGAACCGACGTTGCACCCGTTGCGACAGCACGCTCAGGTACCACGTGGCGGTCGAACTGATCGCCAGCCCGATGGCGGCGGTGGTGACCCGGGAGTCGGTGCCGTCGACGATGCCTCCCACCAACAACGCCAGCCAGAGTGCCAGCAGCGCGTCGGGCAGCATCATCAGCAAGGCGAGGCCGAGCGACAACACCAACAACCGTGGCTCGGCACGCATGCCCAGTTGGAAGGTGCGCCAGAGCGAGTGGAACGCCTTGGGCAGGTCGTCGTCGGGGTGGTGGTCAGAGCCGCTCACGGACCACCTCCCGGCCGTCCTCGTCGTACTCCGGCCCGAACGCGACATCGTCGAGGGCGAAGCGAGATGCTTGCAGATCGAACATCTTGCGGTATCGGCCGCCGACGGCCATCAGTTCGTCGTGGCTGCCGAGCTCGATCAGGCGGCCGTCCTCGACCACACCGATGCGGTCGGCCAGGCGCACGGTCGAAAACCGGTGCGAGATCAGCACGGTGGTGGTGCCCCGGGCGGCCGCGAGCACGCGTTCGAAGATCTCGGCCTCACCTCTGACATCGAGTTGTGCCGTCGGTTCGTCGAGCAGGAGCACGCCAGCGCCCATCTTCACCGCACACAACGCTCGAGCGAGCGCGATGCGCTGCCATTGTCCGCCCGAGAGGTCGGTGCCACCCGGGTATCCCTTCGACAGGATCGTGTCGAGATCACCTCCTGCCAGGTCGCTCGCACCCGCATCGGCCAGCGCGGATCTGATCACGTCGTCGGGGGCGCCGGATGGTGCCACGTTCGTCCGGAGCGACAACTCGAAGCGGACGAAGTCCTGGAACACGGCGGTGACGTGGCGGCGCCACGCTCTCGGGTCGAGTTCGGTGAGCGATGTGCCGTCCACCTCGATCGTCCCAGCCGTCGGGTCGTACAGGCGGCACAGCAGCTTGGCCAACGTCGTCTTGCCTGCACCGTTGACGCCCACGATCGCGATCGACGATCCGGCCGGCACGATGAGATCGAAGCCGTCGAGGACCGATCGGCCTTCGGCGTACGAGAAGGAGACATCCCTGAAGCGCAGCTCGGGCGCCCCCTCGCCCGGCGGGTCGCCCCGT
>JAYSLK010000578.1:0-6048 GCA_043725585.1 Actinomycetota bacterium | reverse complement strand
CGCCCGTTCGTCGCTCGGCCAGTCCACCCCGGCAAGCCCGAACGCTGCGGCGACCACATCATGGGTGGCCACCCCGGCGTCGGTCAGCGCCTGCTGCACCCCTCTGTGCAGCTCAGCCATCGCCGCGCTCAACCCGATCGACTCGTGATTGGTGCAGCCGACGCGAGCTGTGCCGACCGGGCTGCCGTCGAGATCGGCGACGATCACATCTGTCTTGGTGCCACCACCGTCGACGCCCAGCAGCATCAGCCGAGACGTCCCAGCCAACCCGCGTTCATCTCGCACAGCCGCGCCCACACCGCGGGCGCAGACGACATCGACGGTCCGAGCGGATTGGTCACCAACGCCCGCAGAGCTGCCTGTTCATCGCCGTTCACCGCCGCCTCCACGGTGAGCAGCTCGACGTCTTTCATGGTGCGCAGCAGCGCGTCCACATCGGCCCGCAGCGGCGCGACCGGCAGCGGCTCGGGGCCGGAACCGCCGATGCGCGCTGCCACCTCGACGACCACGTCTTCGGGCAGTCCAGGGATCGCACCACGGTTCGGGGTGTTCACGACGTGCACCGCTCCGGCCCCGGCGACGAGATCGGCCATCAACGCGGCAGCGGCCTCCGAGTAGAAGGCACCCCCGCGAGACGACAGTTCGGCCGGCTTCTCGGTCAGCTGCGGGTCGGCATAGCGGCGCAGCAACGCCGCCTCGATCTCCTGCACCGCAGAGGCGCGAGTGGGGTGGGTCGCCTGGAAGCGAACCCACGCCTCGGTCTCGTAGTAGTACAGCAGGTAGTAGTTCGGAATCGATGCGAGCATCCGGATCGATTCCGGCGTCCAGTCGGGCTCTCCTTCCACGTGGGCAGATGACAGCACCCGACTGGTGCGCTGCTCGAGCCCGCGCAGCACGTCGGCCGTCCGGTCGACACCGCCGACGAGCACTCGTCGAACCCAGCTGAGATGATTGAGCCCGACGTAGTCGAGGTCGATCTCGTCGACGCTGGCGCCGAGCGATGCAGCGATGCGCGCCTTCACGGTCCACGGAACGTTGCACAGCCCGATCGTCGGCACGTCCGTATGACGGCACAGCGCTTCCGTGACCAGCCCGGCCGGGTTCGTGAAGTTGAGCAGAGTTGCACCGGGTGCATGCCGCTCGACGTCGGACGCGATCTCCAATGCCACGGGGATCGTGCGCAGCGCGTTGGCGAAGCCACCCACGCCCACCGTCTCCTGACCCACGAGACCGAATTCGCGTCCGAGTTGTTCGTCGCGTTCGCGCGCCGCCATTCCCCCGACGCGGATCTGGCTCACCACGAAGCGGGAGTCGCGCACGCCCTCGATGCGGTCGGTGCCCCACCGCACGTCGACGCCGCCCCCCTCTCGCGTGGCCATCCGACTCGCCAGGGGACCCAACACCGCGAGTCGCGCCGCATCGTGGTCGACGAGATGGATCTCGGTCAGATCGAGCGCGTCACGGCGCCGGAGCAACCCGTCCACCAGCTCCGGCGTGTAGGTGGAACCACCGCCGATCACGCACACCTTCACATGCGTCACAGTACCGGCCGCCCGCCTCATCACCGGCGACGGGGTAGGATGACGTTTCACCGGACGAGTCGCCTCGCTTGGGAGGACGGCCGCTGGCTGTCGCCTCGTGCAGGTTCGACGCCTCGACCACCATGTCCAGGAGGCCACCATGCCTTGTGACGCCTCGGAGCCGTGGGGCCCCATTCATCCATTGCCTGAACGCGGCCGTCGCATTGGGCTGTTGAGCACGTACCCACCTGCGCTGTGCGGGTTGGCGACCTTCGGGGTCGCGCTCGAGCAGGAGCTGGTCCGCGGCGGCGACCTCGTCGAAGTCGTCGCCGTCGACGACGGCAGCGGTCAGGCGACCACGCGTGCGGGAGTGCACGTCCTCACCAACGGCGAGCCATCGAGCGTCGCCGCGGCGTGCGAGGTGTTGTCGATCTGCGACGTCGCGATCATCCAGCACGAGTACGGCATCTATGGCGGTCGCGATGGGGACGAGGTGCTCGACATCCTTCGCGGCATCGAGGTGCCCACCGTGGTCATCCTCCACACCGTGCCGGCCGAACCGACCGCCCACCAGCGTCTCGTGCTCGAACGGGTCTGTGAGCTCGCGTCACGAGTCGTCGTCATGACCCAGGCCGCAGGCAGGCGCCTGCTGGTCGGCTACGACACCGACGAGTCGACGATGCGCGTGATCCCCCACGGAGCAACGCCGCCGCCGCCGCTGCCACCCGGCGACCGGGTCGCGGATCGTCGACCCACCCTGCTCACATGGGGCCTGCTCGGGCCGGGCAAGGGGATCGAACACGTCATTCGTGCGCTGTCGCTGCTCACCAACCTCAGCCCGGCGGTGCGGTACACGGTGGCGGGCGCCACACACCCCAAGGTGTTCGCCCGCTGTGGTGACGACTATCGCAGATCACTCATCCGGGAGACGTGGTCCGCCGGGGTCGCCGGCAACGTCCACTTCGACGACACGTACCGAGAGGTACCCGACCTGATGCGGCTGGTCGCGTCGTCGATGGTGGTCGTGCTTCCCTACGATTCACGTGACCAGGCCACCTCAGGTGTCCTCGTCGATGCGATCGCCGCCGGGCGACCGGTGATCGCGACGGCGTTCCCGCACGCGGTGGAAATGCTGTCCGGTGGCGCCGGCATCATCGTGCCCCATGCGGATCCGGTCGCGACGGCATCGGCCATCCGCTCCGTCGTGACCGACCCAGAACTCCTTGCGTCGTTGGCGGCACATGCTCGTGCGCTCGCTCCCACCCTCACCTGGCACGCCGTGGCCGCCAGGTACCGGGACGTCTTCGACGAACTCGTGCCCAGCGGTGCGGGCGCACACCGCTCATGATCTCCGCCGCCCGCACCTTCGACCATCTCGATCACCTCTCCGACCAGCAGGGTTTGTTCGAGCACGCAGACGGCACCGCTCGCCGGCTCGAGCACGGCTACTGCACCGACGACAACGCCCGGCTGCTGGTGGTGGCAGCCCGCGAACCCGACGAATCAACCGCCGGTCGGCTCGGCCGGCAGGCCCTGTCGTTCTGCCTGGAGTCCCAGGCGACCGACGGCCGGATCAGGAATCGGCTCGACAGCGACGGACGATGGACCGACGAACCGGACATCAAGGACTGGTGGGGCCGCGCTCTGTGGGGTTTCGGCGCTGCCGCCGCCCATCACCACGACCCGTCCGTGCGAGCGATCGCGCTTCGGGCGTTCGAGACCAGTGCGACCTGTCGGTCCCCGTGGCCGCGTTCGATGGCATTCGCAGCCCTCGGCGCTGCCGAGGTGATGTCGGCGCATCCGTCACATGCCGTCGCACGCCGGCTCATGGTCGACGCAGTGGCGTGCATCGGGACCACCGATCCCTCGGACGGGACGGAGTGGGCATGGCCCGAGCCACGCCTGACGTACGCGAACGCGGCACTCCCGGAGGCACTCATCGCTGCCGGAGCATCGCTCGGCGACTTGCGGCTGCTTGGTTCGGGCCTTGCGCTCCTCGCTTGGCTCGTCGAGCTGCAGACCTTCGACGGACACCTCTCCGTGGTCGGCGTGGGCGGTCGTGGCCCGACCGACACGGTGCCGCAGTTCGATCAGCAACCGATCGAGGTTGCAGCCATCGCCGACGCGTGCTGGCGCGCCTTCACCATCACCGGTGACGCCGCATGGTCGAACCGCGTGCTGTCGGCCCTGGCATGGTTCGAGGGCAGCAACGACAGCGACACGGTGATGTGGGACAGCTTCTCCGGCGGCGGATACGACGGGCTCCGCGCCGACGGCCCGAACACGAACCAAGGGGCCGAATCCACCCTGGCATTCGTCTCCACCGTTCAGCGGGCTCGTTCGATCCAGATGCTCGTCGCATGACGTCGGCACAGGTGATCGGCCTGGAGGTCCAGCGCACCGACGTGGTGCTCGTGCCTGATCTCGAGCGGGTGGTGCTGCGCTTCTTCGTGCCCGGTCGTGAGGACGTCGGGCCCGGTGACTCACGTGCGGGCCCGGTGATCGAGCGGGTACTGGCACTGTCCGAACGGTCGGTCGTCACGGAACTCGCGGATGTCGTCGACCGGTTCACCCACCGTCATCGCGACCTGGTGCAGTCCTTCGATCGGCATGCTGCCCTGGTCGAGCACCGCTTCGACGACGGTCCGCACCTCAGCCTCGCCCGCCGCCGACTCCTCGGCGCGATCTTCTCCCACGAGTACGCGATCGAGGGCGCAGCACTCTGCAACCCCTCGATCGTGGCCCACCCGGTACAACCGGTGCCCGGCGAGACGGCGTTCATCCTCAGTGTGCGCGGCATCGGCGAGGGCCACAGATCCTCGATCGGCTTCCGCCAAGGCGTCGTTCGTGCCAGCGGCGACGTCGAGGTCGAACGGTCGGGACCCTTCACTCGCACCGGGTCGATCCGACCGGGCACCCACCATCGCTCGGTGCTGCACCGCAAGCTCTCCGAGCTCGACGACGACCACGAGAACGCCGAGTTCGTCCTCGATGCGCTGCCCGAGGAGTTCATCGATTGCGAGCTCGACGAGCGCCTCGCGGTGCTGTCCAGTGACTCCGCAACTCGCCGCCACGTCGCCGAGACGGGCGAGCACATCCGCATGCTCGCCTCGAGCTCGTACGGTGTCGACTTCCCGACCGCGACCATGCTGTCCGAACGAGTGCTGTGGCCGACGTCGCCGATCGAGGGCCACGGCATGGAGGACGCTCGCTTCGTCGAGATCATCGATGGCAGCGCGCCCCGATACTGCGCCACGTACACCGCATTCGACGGCACCAACATCGGACAGAACCTCCTCACGACCGAGGACTTCCTGTCGTTCGAGGTGACGCTGATGGCGGGTGCGGCAGCACGCGGGAAGGGCCTCGCGCTGTTCCCGCGACAGATCGGCGGTCGCTACGTTGCGCTGTCGAGGGCCGACCGCGAAACGAATTCGGTGGCGTTCTCGAGCGATCTGCTCTGTTGGGACGCCTCGACCGTCATCCAGGCTCCCCAACGACCGTGGGAGATGGTCCAACTGGGCAACTGCGGTTCACCGATCGAGACCAGTGACGGCTGGTTGGTGTTGACCCACGGTGTCGGTGCGCTGCGGACCTACTCGATCGGCGCGATCCTGCTCGATCTCGACGATCCCACCAGGGTGATCGCTGCCGGACACGAACCGATCCTGCGCCCTACGCCGGATGGACGCAACGGCTACGTGCCGAACGTGGTGTACACCTGCGGAGCCCTGGCAGTCGGCGACCAGCTCGTCCTGCCGTTCGGGATCGGGGACCAGACCATCTCCATCGCGACCATGTCGATCGCGAACGTGCTCGGCTCGATGCGCACGGTGAGACGACGACAGCCGCGCTGAGGATTCTGGGGACAGGTTCTGGGAGACTGGGACCCTGACGGCTGGGGGCCGTCCGACCGAAGGGGGTTTCCGTGGCTGACCAGGCTCGATCGACCGGACCAGCGACCGATGTCGACGTCGTGATCGTCGGCGCCGGCTTCTCCGGCCTGTATCTGCTGAAGCGGATGCGCGACCTCGGGGTCAGCACCAGGGTGCTCGAAGCGGCCGACGACGTGGGCGGCACCTGGTACTGGAACCGCTATCCGGGCGCACGTTGCGACATCCCCACCACCGACTACACCCTGAGCTTCGACCCGGCGCTCGAAACGGAGTGGACCTGGTCGGAGAAGTACGCCACCCAGCCCGAGATCCTCCGGTACGCGCAGTTCATCGCCGACAAGTACGACCTGTACTCGGGCATCGACTTCGTCACCCGGGTCGAGCGGGCGGCCTGGGACGAGTCGGCGAAACGCTGGCACGTGCACACCGACCGGGGCGACGACATCACCTGCAAGACCTACGTGATGGCCACCGGCTGTCTTTCGCTGCCGAAGGTGCCCGACATCGAAGGCCACGATCGCTTTCGGGGCGAGGTGTACTTCACGAATCGCTGGCCGCACGAGGGCGTCGACTTCACCGGCAAGCGCGTCGGCGTCATCGGCACCGGATCGTCCGCGATCCAGTCGATCCCC
>JAYSLK010000577.1:0-15874 GCA_043725585.1 Actinomycetota bacterium | reverse complement strand
CACACAGATGCTGATCGAGCTCCACATCGAAGACCTCGGTGTGATCTCGTCGCTCGATCTCGTCGTGGGGTCGGGGCTCACCGTGTTCACCGGCGAGACCGGTGCTGGCAAGACGATGCTCGTCGAAGCGATCAGCCTCCTCGTCGGCGGCCGTGCCGATGCCGCGATGGTGCGCGCCGGAGCGAGCGAGGCGCGAGTCGAGGGGCGATTTGTCGATGGCGACGACGAGGTGGTGCTCGCCCGAGTGATCCCGGTCGACGGCCGCTCCCGCGCCTACGTGAACGGACGACTGGCGACGGTGTCCACCTTGGTCGAGCATGGGACGCGGCTGGTCGACATCCACGGCCAGCACGCGCATCAGAGCCTGCTCGGAACCAGTGCCCAGCGCGCCGCTCTCGACCGATTCGCCGAGGTCGACCTGGAGCCGCTGCGGTCGGCGCGGGCCCGGCTGACCGAGATCGATGCGTCGTTGGCCGCTCTCGGCGGCGATGCGCGAACTCGGGCGCGCGAGATCGATCTGCTGAGGTTCCAGCTCGAGGAGCTCGATGCCGCGGCCATCGTCAGCGCCGAGGAGGATGCGCAGCTCGAACAGCGCGAGGACGTGCTGTCGGGTGCACAGGCTCACCGAGAGGCGTCGGTCGCCGCAGCCGACGCGCTCACGACCGACGGCGGCGCTCTCGACGCTGTGCGGTCCGCCATCGCGGCTCTCGGGTCACGCGGTCCGTTCGCTGACCTTGCGGTGCGACTGCGGGGTGTGGCGGTCGAGCTCGACGACGTCGCGGCCGAGGTTCGGCGAGTCGCCGACGGCATCGATGACGATCCCGCCACGCTGGCGTCGATCACCGAGCGACGGCAACTGCTGCGCAACCTGCGTCGAAAGTACGGCGACACGCTCGATGAGGTCATCGAGTTCCAAAGCAGCACACGCGAGCGGCTCGACGAACTCGAAGGCTATGACCAGGCGGTCGTGCGTCTCGAGACCGAGCGAGCATCGGCGATGCTCGACGAGCGTCGAGCTGCTGCAGCGGTCGGCGAGCGCCGGCGTGGTGCCACCGAGGCGTTGGGAGCCGCGGTGCAGTCGGGTCTGCGCGAGCTGGCGATGCCGCGTGCCGAGATCGTCGTGGAGGTCGGGGCCGAGGATCCGGGCGACGACGTCACGTTCCTGCTCGCCGCAAACCCGGGCACGGCGCCGCTTCCGCTGAGCAAGGTGGCCTCCGGCGGAGAGCTCGCACGGACGATGCTCGCCCTCCGGCTCGTGTTGATCGAGGCGCCCGGCACGCTGGTGTTCGACGAGGTGGATGCCGGCATCGGCGGACGCGCCGCAACGGCGGTGGGCGATGCGCTGGCCCAGTTGTCGACGACTCATCAAGTCTTCGTGGTGACCCACCTGGCGCAGGTCGCGGCGCTCGCAGATCATCAGGTGCTCGTCACCAAGCACATCGCGACCGACGAGACAGGCGAACGAACCGAGGCGCGGGCGACCCTCATCGAGGGTGACGACCGGGTGGGCGAGATCGCGCGCATGTTGTCCGGATCGCCCGACTCAGTGGCGGCCAGGGAGCACGCGGCCGAGCTCCTGTCGGCCCGCGCCACGCATGACGGCCGTCGCCGGCACGGGCGGAGCGCTCCCTGATGTCGACGTCGCGAGCCGATGTGTCGGTGACGGGTCGTGCCCGTGCCGACCGACGCACCAAGGATCTCGTGAAGCGACTCGAGGTCGGTGAGATCGCGGTCATCAACCACAGCGATGTCGACCTCGTGGCAGCTGACGCGCTGGTGGACACCGGGGTGGTCGCGGTCGTGAACGCCGTGTCATCGTTCACCGGGCGGTACCCGAACCTCGGCCCCCTCCAGATCGTGCGGAGCGGCGTCATCCTCGTCGACGATGTTGGTGTCGGGCTTCTCGAACGAGTGGCGGAAGGTGGCGTGATCACCATCGATGGTGCACGCATCGTCATCGACGGCGAGGTGGTCGCGACCGGACACCTCCACACGGAGGCCGACCTGCTCGAGAAGGTCGCCAGCGCACGCTCGAGCGTCGGTGAACAACTGGAGATGTTCGCGGCCAACACGCTCGAGTACCTGCGGCGAGAACGCCACCTCGCGACAGACAACCCCGACCTGCCGCCGTCCACCGTGCGCTTCAAGGGCCGCCAGACGCTGGTGGTGGTGCGCGGCATCGACTTCCGCGAGGACCTGGCTGCGCTGCACCAGTCCGGCTACACACGGGAGATGCGCCCGGTGCTGATCGGCGTGGACGGTGGGGCGGACGCGCTGCTGAACCTCGGTCTCCGGCCCGACATCATCATCGGCGACATGGACTCGGTCAGCGAGTCGGCGCTGCGCAGCGGCGCAGAACTGATCGTGCACGCCTACGCCGGAGGTCGCGCTCCCGGGGCCGATCGCCTGCGCGAGATGGGATTGCAGTACTTGCTCTTCGAGAGCCCCGGCACGAGCGAGGACATCGCAATGCTGCTCGCGTACGAACGCGGCACCGAGCTCATCGTCGCGGTGGGAACGCACAACTCGATGGAGGACTTCCTCGACAAGGGACGTCAGGGCATGGCGTCGACGTTCCTCGTGCGGCTGAAGGTCGGCAGGGTGCTCGTCGATGCCAAAGGGGTGAACAACCTCTACCGGCCGGTGGTGAAGGGACGCGACATCGCCCTGTTCGCCGTCGCGATGTTGTCGTCGCTGGTGTTGGTCGTGGCCGTCAGCGAACCCGTCCGGTTGTGGTTCCGCAGCGTGTGGCTGTGGATGCGCGCCAGGATCGGCTGGTAGCGCCACCTATCGTGGCGCGGACACCTCCGGCCTCCCGGTCGTGGGTGGTGCCCCATCGTCCCCATCGTCCCCATCCGCCTTCTCAAGCCTCGAACTCCGTCAGGACGCCACGGCCGTGATCAGCCTTCGTCAACACATCTTCAGCCTGGTGGCGGTCTTCGTCGCGCTCGCCGTCGGGATCGCCGCCGGATCGACGGTCGTTCGCGGTCCGCTCCTCGACAGCACACGGGCCAGGCTCGATGCGGCCGAGAGCAACATCGAATTCGAGCGGGCCGAGAACGATGCCTTGGCGGGCGAGTTGGCCCAGCTCGACGACTGGGTGGTGGATGGCCCCTCACAGCTGTTGGCGGGCCGATTGGCAGATCTCGGCGTGCTGTTGATCGTTGCCGGCAAGGTGGACGAGGACGTGGTCGACGGCATCGTCCGTTCGGTGCGCGCCACCTCGGGAACCCTGCTCGGTGAGCTGAGGATCGATCCGGTCGCGATGAATCCCGAACAGGCTGAGCGCGTCGCCAAGGTGATGGGCGTGAGCGTGGTCGCGGACGGCATCGCTCCCATGGAGTTGTTCGGGGAACGGATCGCCGAGATCGTTCCAGGCGTCGTCGACACGATCTCGGGGGCGACGGCCGTGAACGTCGGCGCGGAACTGCGCGCCGCGTTCGGTGATCTCGAGGACGTGGGGTTGGTGGATCTGCTGCAGGTCACGACGGGCGAGGTGACGGTGACGGATGTGTCGGTGCTGCTGCTGACGGATCGCAACCTCGTGAACGACCCGACGCTGCTGCTCGATGGCGTCGTCACCATGTCCGATCCTGCCGGCGCCGGGGTGTCGTTGCTGGTCGCGGAAGTCGGCCGGGTCGCCCAGGACAACGGAACACCGGCGGGTTCGTTCGTGCGCGCGATTCGTGACGACGGCCGGTTGCGTGACGAGGTGAGCACCGTGGACAACGCAGAGACCATCCTCGGCTGGGTGGCAGCCGTCCTCGCGCTCGAAGCTGGCCACAACGGGTCGGTGGGGCACTACGGCTTCCGCGAGGGCGCCGACGGCGCCATCCCGGCTCGCGGCGTGTGAGGCCGTGGTGAGCGATCCGGCGGGAGCCGTCGAGGGGGTGGCGGCGGGATCGGGCGCCGGCACCGCACCGACGGAACCGGTGCTGGGCGGGCGGCTGGCCCGGGACACCGTGGTGGTCACCGTGTGCACCCTGTTGTCGCGGATCACCGGATTCGGGCGCGTGCTCGTCGCGGCGGCTGTGCTCAGCAACGGCCCGCTCGGCGATACGTACCATGCCGCGAATCTGATCCCGAACCTGCTCTTCGAACTGGTCGCCGGGGGTGTCTTGCAGGCGGTCCTCGTCCCGACGTTCGTCGCGGCCCGCCGCGAGTCCGGCGACGTTGGCCTCGGTCGCGCCACGGGCGCCGTCGCAGGGACGATGGTGGTGGGCTTGGCGCTGATCGCCTCGATCGTGATGTTGATTGCACCCGCGATCGCCTGGGCCTTGACGGCGTTGGAGGACGATGCCGTCCTGGTCGCCGACAAGCGTGAGCTGATCACGCCGATGCTGCTGGTGTTCATCCCCCAGATCGTCTTCTACGGCATCGGGATGGTCACCACAGCAGCGCTGTCGGCCCGCGGCAGGTTCGCCGCGGCGGCGCTCGCGCCAGCCGTGAACAACATCGTGGTCATCGGCTGCTACCTCGGATTCTGGGCGGCCCGCGATGGTGCGCCGGCATCGCTCCACCTCGACGGCACCCAGTTCGCGCTGCTGGCGGGCGGCACCACCTTGGCGGTGATCGCGTTCACCGCAGTGCCGGGCATCGTGTTGTCGCTGCAGGGCACCCGCTGGCGATTGCGCTGGTCGCCCAACGACCCGGTCGTCCGTGTGCTTCGATCGACGATCGGTTGGGCGATGTTGTCGGTCGTCGGCACGCTGGTGCCGATGGGGGCAGCGGTGGTGCTCGGTTCGGGTGCCCCTGGCGGTGTCGCAGTGTTCACGATCGCCTTCACCTTCTTCGTGCTCCCGCATTCGTTGCTCGCGGTGCCGGTGGCGACCGCGCTCGCTCCGCGGGTGGCCGAAGCGTGGCAACGTGGCCGTGGCGACGATGCTGCAGACCTGGTGGAACGGTCGGTGTCGGTGGTGGTGCCGCTGCTCGCGTGGGCGACCGCCGGCCTGGTCGTGCTGGCATCGCCGATCGCGCGGGTGGTCGCTTCTCTCGGTCAGGCGGGCAGCCAGGGTGATGCGCCGATCGCACACGCGGTGGCCTTCTTCGGCGTCGGGCTGCCTGGGTACGGGATCGCCGTGGTCATGATCAGGGTGGCATTCGGGCTCGGAGAGGTTCGTCGCGCCGCTCGGCTGGTGATCGTGTCCGCGCTGAGCGGTGTCGCGGTGATGATGATCGCGGCGCCGGCCGCCGCCGACTCCGACCGAGCTGCGGCGCTCGCGCTGGGATACGGCGTGGCACAGACCGTTTCTGCGCTGTCGATGACGCGTCTGGTCCGTTCGGTCATCGGCGCCCCCCGCTGGGCGACGTGCCGGCGCCGAACGATGGCCTCGATCGTCGCAGCCGTGGTCGCCGGCGTGGTCATGCTCGCGGCCCAGCAGCCGTTCGATGTCGACCGCGGGGGGTCGCTCCTCGCGATCTGCGTCGCAGGGCTCGCAGGCTCGATCGCCTTCGCGGGTGTGCTGATCCCTCTTGCGGGTGTGTCGCCGGCCGCGATGCTCCGTCGAGGTGAACGTGGAAGCTGACGCAGCCGCGAACGATGAAGCCGATCGTGACGCCCGACGGCCTCGTCGCCCCGCCGCCGGCACCACGGTGGTGCTCGTCGTCGCTGTCGTCGTGCTCCTGGTGTCGGCCGTCCGTGGATTCACGACCGGCTCGGGGCCGACCTCGACGTCGTTCGGGCCGGCCGAGACGGCGGTGATCGTGAGCATCCCGGGCCTGCGTTGGCAGGATCTGGTGGCCACCGACACCCCGGCGATCGATTCCTACCTCGGGCGCGCGGGTGTGTTGAGCGTGCGTGCGATCGGACCGGAGACGGACCTGCTCGAGGGTTACCTCACCCTTGGTGCGGGCAACCGGGTGGAGGCGGCGGGTGTGTCTGCGGACCTCGTCGACGGTCGATGTGTGCCGGGGGTGCTCGCCGCGGCCGCACAGTCTGCCCTCGACGATCTCAACGGCGCCGAGCCGGGCGCTCTGGGCGCATCGCTCCGGGAAGCGGGGGTGCGCACCTCGGTGCGGGGGAATGCCGACGCCATCGCCGGCTTGATGGGTGTCGACGGGTGCGTCGATGCCTACAGCTCACTCGCGGCCAGCCGCGGAGTTCCGATCGAGTCCGGTGTCACGCTCGTCGAGCTCGCCGGGCTCGAGGGCACCGATCTCTCTGCCGAGCGGTCCGAGTTGCTCGAGCGGTTCGACGCGGAACTGGCACAGCTCGATGTGCCCGCGGCAGCGTTGGCGATGCTCGTCGCCCCGACCGCGATCTTCGACCGTGCCGAGGTGACCGTGTTCGGCGTACGGAACGACGCCAGCGAGACCCGCCCCGGTTCCGTGGTCAGCTCGACGACTCGGAGGGCCGACTACGTCACCTTGGCCGACGTGGCGCCGGCGGTGTTGGCGGCATTCGGTATCGAGGCGCCCGACTCGATGAACGGCGCCGAGGTTCGGGGCACGGTCGATGGATCAGGTGATGTCGATCGCGATGCCCAGCAATGGCGGCTGGCCGATCTGGCCGAGCGGGTGGAGTTCCGCGACCGTGCTGTCGGACCGGTGAGCGTGGTGATGGTGGTGTTGATGGTGCTCTGTGGCGTCGCCGCTCTCGGTCGGCGACCCCGGTTGGCGAGGACACTGGCCCCCATCGTCGCGGCCTATCCGACCGTGGCGTTCACGACGGGCCTGGTGGACTATCACCAGCTCCCGCTGAACTTCGTGGTGGTGATGGTGCCGTGCGTGGCGGTCGTGATGGCGTCGGTGGCGGTGAGCGGCTTCGGCCGCTTCGGTGCATGGGCGCCTGTCGGTGCCCTGATCGTGCTGCACTGGTTGGTGCAGGTGGTCGACGTGATGAGCGGTGGACATCTGCAGATCAACACGCCGCTCGGCTACACGCCGACGATCGCCGGCCGCTTCCAGGGATACGGCAACCTGTCGTTCGGCCTGGTCGGTGCGAGCGCCGTGGTCGTCGCAGTGATGGGCATGCACGCCTCGCATCGGATCGACGCGACTCTGCCGACCACCGTGGCGTTCGGCGCGACGCGACGCGTGTGGTGGGTCGCTGCGTGGGTCGGCGCGATGACCGCCGTTGCAGTCGCGGCTCCTGCCTACGGGAGCGACGTGGGCGGCACACTCGCGATCGTGCCGACCTTCGCGGTGATCGTCGCGATGATGGCGGGCTACCGCATCGGATGGCGCAGGTTGCTGGTGCTCGGGGCCGGTTCGGTCATGCTGGTGGCGGCTCTGGGTGCGCTCGACCTGTCGCGACCGGACGAGTCGCGCACGCACCTCGGACGCTTCCTCGACGATCTCCTCCACGGCGACGGCGGCCTCGTGATCCGTCGCAAGATGCGCGGCAACCTGTCGATCCTCACTTCGAGCTTCTGGTCGTACCTGCTGATCGCCGCAGTGGTCGTCGGGTCCGCGGTCGCGTGGCGGCACCGGCCGGCGTTGCGATCGGCCCTGCTGGCCCGTCCCGGCCTCAGGGTGTTCGTCGCGGGATTCGCGATGGTGGCGCTCCTCGGATTCGGCTTGAACGACAGTGGCATCGCCGTGCCGGCGATCATGCTCGCGATCGCGGTGCCGTGGGTGGTCGCGTCGATGATTCCGATCACGAGGCGCACGGTCCGATGAGCGAACTGATCGCGTTCGTTGCCGGGGCGGTGGCATCAGCCCTGCTCTGGCGTGCCATGGCACCGCAGTTCGATGCATCGAAGGTGCTGGAGCGGCAGAACTACCGAGGCCTCACACTGCCCGTCGCAGCGGGCGTGGTGGTGGTGCTCGCCGCAGTCTTCGTCGCCGGTGGCTACTCCCTCGTCGTACGGCTCATGGGTGACTCGGGGGAAGACATCATCCGCCGATCCGAGCTCGCTTCTTGCGTCGGTGTGGCGCTCGGGTTCGGTCTGATCGGTCTGCTCGACGACTTCGTCGGTGCCACGAGCACCAAGGGGTTCCGAGGTCATCTCGGTGCGCTGGTGCATGGACGGGTGAGCACGGGAGCCGTGAAGCTGGTGTGGGGTGTGCTCATCGGTGTGTGGGCGGTGCCGACCGAGCACTGGCGCGACGGGAGTGGGTTCGCCGATTGGGCTGTGTTGCGCAGCGGTCTGCTGATCGCTGCCTGCGCGAACCTCGCCAACCTGTTCGATCGTGCCCCGGGTCGGGCGATCAAGGTGAGTCTCCTCGGCGGCGCGGTCGTGGTCGCGATCGGTGCGCCGCACGCACCGCTGTCGGGGATGATGCTCGTGCTGGGAGCGGGCGTGGGCATGCTGATCCCCGACGTGCGCGAGCGATGCATGCTGGGCGACACCGGATCGAACGTGCTCGGTGCAGTGGTGGGTCTCGGCCTGGTGGTGGCGGCGGGTTCGTCGGGTGAGTGGATCGCGCTCGGCATCGTCGTGGCCCTCAACGTCGCGAGTGAGTTCGTCAGCTTCTCCAAGGTGATCGATGCGGTCGCTCCGCTGCGTTTCGTCGATCGTCTGGGCGCGCTCGAGTCGAGACGCGAGCACGGGCGGGCCGGCTGACGGTCACGGTCCGGTCGTCGCCCGCTCACGTTGCCGCCCATCGCACTCACACAGGGGGTGTCGCGATATGCTGCTCTCCCGTTGTCGGTTCGCCTGAGACGATCCTGAGACGGAGGTTGGTTCGATGCCCAAGCACATTTTCGTGACCGGAGGCGTTGCCAGCTCCCTCGGCAAAGGACTCACGGCGTCATCGCTCGGCCGCTTGCTCAAGTTGCGCGGTCTGCGGGTGACGATGCAGAAGCTCGATCCCTATCTGAACGTCGATCCGGGCACGATGAACCCGTTCGAGCACGGCGAGCTGTTCGTCACCGACGACGGTGGTGAGACGGACCTCGACCTCGGCCACTACGAGCGCTTCATCGACGAGAACCTGAGCAGGAACTCCAACGCCACCACGGGCAGCATCTACCAGGCAGTGCTCGCCGCCGAACGGCGCGGCGACTACCTCGGCAAGACGGTGCAGGTGATCCCGCACATCACCGACGAGATCAAGAAGCGCATCAAGCGGCTCGCCACCGAAGACGTCGACGTGGTGATCACCGAGGTCGGCGGAACGGTCGGCGACATCGAGATCCTTCCGTTCCTCGAGGCCATCCGGCAGTACCGCAAGGACGCCGGTCGCGACAACATCTGCTACATCCACGTGACGCTCGTGCCGTTCATCGGGCCATCCGGTGAGCAGAAGACCAAGCCGACGCAGCACTCCGTGACCGAGTTGCGCAGCCGTGGCATCCAGCCCGACATCATCGTGTGCCGCAGCGAAGCGCCGCTCAGCGTCAACCTGAAGCGCAAGATCTCGAACCTGTGCAACGTCGACGAGGGAGCCGTGGTGAACGCGGCAGACGCGCGCAACATCTACGAGTTGCCGCTGATCCTGCACGACGAGGGGTTCGACACCACGGTGTGCGAGGTGCTGCGCATCGACGCCCCGATCGACCTGCAACCGTGGCAGGACGTCGTCGACAAGGTCGAGGCCGCCACCAAGCCGGTGAAGGTCGGCCTGATCGGCAAGTACATCGACCTGCAGGACGCGTATCTGTCGGTGGCCGAGAGCCTCAGACATGCGGGGTTCCACCATGGGGCCAAGGTCGAGATCGACTGGATCCAGGCCGAAGACGTGGAGGGCTTGCTGGCAGCCGGGCGCTTGGCCGACCTCGACGGCATCGTGATCCCAGGCGGATTCGGTGAGCGCGGCTTCGAGGGCAAGATCGCTGCGGCCGGCTTCGCCCGCGAGCACGACATCCCGTGTCTCGGCCTGTGTCTCGGCCTGCAGGCGATGACGATCGACTTCGCACGGAACGTGATGGGTCTGGTGGGCGCGAACTCCACCGAGATGGACCCGGAGACGCCGCACCCCGTGATCGACATCATGCACGACCAGCGCGACGTCACCGACAAGGGTGGGACCCAGCGCCTCGGTGCGTTCTACGCGATCCTCGAGCCGAACACCCGTGTCTATGCCGCTTACGGCGAGCCGGTCGTGAGCGAGCGGCACCGTCATCGGTACGAGCTGAACGCACACCTGAAGCCCAGGCTCGAGGCAGCTGGGCTGCGGTGCAGTGGCCTGTCACCCGACCGACGACTGGTCGAGTTCATCGAGCTCGACGATCACCCGTTCTGGGTGGGAACACAAGCGCACCCGGAGTTCAAGAGCCGTCCCGATCGCCCGCACCCGTTGTTCCGCGACCTCGTGAACGCAGCGCTCGCCCGCCGTGAGGCCCGCGCACCTCATCTGTTCGTCGTCGACGAGCCGGTGGCCAAGCCGTCGGTGGCATGACCACCCCCGAGGCCACCCCTCACGCTGTCCCTGATGCCACGGGGGGCGCCGGTCGGTCGTCTCCCACCGGGTTCCGGCACCTCGACGACCGGCGCGTCCACGAGGGGCACGTGTGGCATGTCGCGGTCGCACGGTTCGAATCGCCCGATGGTGAGGTGTTCCACCGCGACGTGGTGCGATCGCCTGGCGCGGTGGCGGCGGTGCCGCTGTTGTTCGATGCCGAAGGAACGCCCTCGGTCGTGCTCGTTCGCCAGTACCGGGCACCGTTCGACGACCTGGTGTTGGAGATCCCGGCCGGGATGCGCGACGTGCCCGATGAACCGACCGTCGTCACAGCAGCACGCGAGCTGGTCGAAGAGGTCGGCCTCGAGGCGGGTTCGATGCGGCACCTCGTCGACTTCTACCCGTCGGCGGGCATGACGGACTCGGTTCTGTACCTGTATCTGGCCACCGACCTGCGGCCCGTCGAGCGTCAGACGCACGGACCGGAGGAGGCCCACTCCGATGTGGTGCACCTGCCGCTCGCGACCGCGCTCGGGATGATCGCCAGCGGAGAGATCCGTGACGGCAAGACGATCATCGGTCTGTTGTTGGTGGAGCGCGAGCTGCGCGCCGCCGACGATCGGGTGTGATCGGTCATGGCTCGAACGTGGCGCCTCGACGACGTTGCCAGCGCCGACGACCTGTTGCCGATGCAGGCCGAGGAGTTCCTCTCGTGGATGGCGGCAGAGCGCGGTCGGGCGGTGAACACGCTGGCGGCATACCGGCGTGATCTGAAGGGGTATTGGTCATGGGTCCACGAGCGCGGCCTCGACCTGGTGTCGGTGGCCGGAACCGACATCGAGTCGTTCGTCTCGCAGCGTCGAACCGTGGGTGCTCCCGCCTCCGTCGCGCGCCAGTTGGCAGCGATCCGGATGCTGCATCGGTTCCTCGTGGAAGAAGGGTTGCGCAGCGACGACCCGACCGGCGATCTCGAAGGCGTGCGTGTGCCGGCAGGGCTGCCCAAACCGTTGAGCGAGGCCGAGGTGACCAGCCTCCTCGATGCGGTCGTGGGAACCGACCCGGTGTCGCTGCGCGACCGGGCCATGCTCGAGTTGCTGTATGCCACCGGAGCCCGGATCAGCGAGGTGTGTGGTCTGTCGATCGGCGATGTCGATCTCGAGCGGCGTACCGCGCGCCTGTACGGCAAGGGCTCGAAGGAACGGCTGGTTCCCGTGGGTCGCGTCGCGATCGAGGCGCTGCGCGCGTGGCAGGGCGAGTCGGGTCGCAAGCACCTCGTGCCGGCGCGGTTCGCCCGCCGAGGTGATGCCGAAGCGGTGTTCCTGAACCAGCGGGGCGGCCGGATGACCCGTCAGCTCGCGTGGTCGGTGGTGAAGACGTACGGCCGGCGCGCCGGGATCGACGCGGCACATCTGTCGCCGCACGTGTTGAGGCATTCGTGTGCGACGCACCTGCTCGACCATGGTGCGGATCTCCGAGTGGTGCAAGAGCTGCTGGGTCACGCATCGGTGTCGACGACCCAGGTGTACACCAAGGTCAGCACGGAGCGCCTGATGCAGGTGTATCGCACTGCGCACCCGCGGGCGACCAAGCGATGAGCGCATCCGCGCATGCCGGCCATCTCGTGCGCCGTTTCGCCGGTTCGCTGTCGTCGGCACCACCGCTCGCAGAGGACGCCGCATGGGCGACGTCGTTGCTGACCGATGCCGAGGGTGAGCTGTGGCGTCGGTTGTCGAACCCCGACCGGCGGCACGCGATCCTGGTCGCCCGTCGATTCATCGGTGCCCGTCCGGAGGCGACCCGCGGGGAGATGGCGGCGGCGCTGCTCCACGACGTCGGCAAGATCGAAGCCGGCCTCGGGACCATCGGTCGGGTGGTGGCCACGCTCGTCGGGCCGCGCACGTCGCGGTTCCGGGCCTACCACGACCACGAGGCGATCGGCGCCCGTTGGCTCGAGGAGCGAGGTTCGTCCCCTGACACCGTGGCGCTGGTGCGCCGCCAGGGCCCTGCGGCGCCCGCCCTCGAGTCGGCCGACGACGTGTGAGGACCGGCGGACCGGACTCGTCCGGTCGCACATCCACGGCGTTCTGGTCGCGAATCGTGTCGTTGTTCGAGTGATCACGCGACCAGATGGGACGATGGACCACTGCTACGGCCGATGCCGGCGGGGTACTGCAACCTTCCGGACGGCACCCGGGTGGAGGAGTGGGAGTACTTCCGCCAGATGACCGGGGCGACCCAGCCCTGACCTGTTCGGGTCAGCGGGGGAGGAGGCCGATGTGGTCGTATGCCCGGGCCAGGGTTGTCTTGGCGACGGCGCCGGCGCGCTCGGCTCCGACGTGGAGCAGCCGCGCGAGTTCGCCGCGATCGGTCATCAGCTCCTGGTAGCGGGCCTGGATGGGCCGGAGCATCTCGACGACGGCGTCGCCCGTATCGGTCTTGAGCGTGCCGTACTGGGTGTAGCCCTCGGCCAGCGATTCGGCGGGTTCGCCCGAACATGCGGACAGGATGTCGAGCAGGTTCGAGATCCCAGGCTTGTCGGCCCGGTCGTAGCGCACCTCGGTGCCGCTGTCGGTCACGGCCCGCTTGAACTTCTTCATGATCGCCGCCGGTTCCTCCAGCAGGTACACGAGACCGGTGTCGCTTCCGGCCGACTTGCTCATCTTCGAGGTGGGGTCCTGGAGGTCCATCACTCGCGCTCCCGCCTTCGGCGTGACGGCCTTGGGGACGACGAAGGTGTCGCCGAAGCGGCTGTTGAACCGCATCGCGATGTCACGTGTGATCTCGATGTGCTGGCGTTGGTCTTCGCCGACGGGTACCTCGTCGGCGTCGTACAGCACGATGTCGGCGGCTTGCAGCGCCGGGTACGTGAACAGGCCGGCCGAGATGAAGTCGCCCTCGCGCTTGGCCGACTTGTCCTTGAACTGCGTCATCCGGCTGAGCTCGCCGAAGCTGACCATGCACTCCATCACCCAGCCGAGCTGGGTGTGCTCGGGCACGTGGCTCTGCACGAACACCGTCGCGACCTGGGGGTCGAGCCCGACCGCGAACAGCATCGCCGCCATGCGCACCGTCGCGTCACCCAGAGCGCCGGGGGTGTCGGTGACCGTGAGGGCGTGGAGATCGACGATCCCGTGGAAGACGTCGGCTTCGTGCTGGCCGCTCACCCAGTTCCGCAGCGCACCCAAGTAGTTGCCCAGATGGACATCGCCGGTGGGTTGGATGCAGGAGAGCACGCGGGTCACGTCGGCCAACGCTACCGAGTGAGCTGGGTCGGCCGGGGCTAGTTTTGAGGGCCATGGCGTTCGATGTCGCGACCCCGGTGTACGAGGGACCCTTCGATCTCCTCCTCCACCTCATCTTGAAAGAACAGGTGGACATCTACGAGGTGCGGTTGTCGATCATCGTCGATGCGTACCTGCGCGAGATCGAAAAGATGCAGGGGCTCGACCTCGACGTGGCGACGGAGTTCTTGATGATCGCCTCGACGTTGGTGGAACTGAAGGCTCGTCGTCTGTTGCCCGGCCGTGAGGACATCGACCTCGACGACGAGCTGGCACTGTGGGAGGAGCGAGATCTGCTGCTCGCCCGTCTGCTCGAGTGCAAGACGTTCAAGGACGTCGCCGCCGTGTTCGGTCGTTTCGCCGACGATGCCGACCGCAGTTTCCCCCGCGAGAGCGGCCCGGACGATCGGTTCGGTGAACTGGTGCCGGATCTGATGGAGGGCGTCACGCCGAAACGGCTCCATTCGGCTTACATGCGGGCGATCACGCCCAAGCCGGGCCCGCCTCGGATCGATCTGTTCCACGTGGCCCCGGTGCGCGCCAGCGTCGCCGATGCGCTCGTCGAGCTGATGGACGAGCTGCCGCGGGCCGGACGCATCTCGTTCAGCAGGTTGACGAGCGGCCTGGTCGAGCGGCTCGAGGTGATCGTTCGCTTCCTCGCGCTGTTGGAGCTGTTCAAGCAGGGAGCGGTGGAACTCGACCAGACCGAGCGTTTCGGCGACATCGAGATCGTGTGGATGGGCCTCGACGCCCGCGACGAGGAGTCGGTGTTGGCCATCGACGATTACGAAGGCTGATCGGAGTCGGATGATGGTGGACGGACATGACGAGATGGGCGATCTGGGCGACAGCCACGACCTGGGCGACGGCTTCGACGTGACGGACGACTTCGAGGAGATCGAGGATCCGACCGTGGACGATCTCCCGCTGACGATGGGGTTCGAACAGCCACGAGGTGGTCAGGCGCCGCTGCCGGGTGTGCCCGACGCCGACACGGTGCGTGCGATCGAGGCGATCGTCCTGGTGGCCGTCGAGCCCGTGCCCGCCGAGTTGCTGGCGCAACTGCTCGAGATGCCGACCGTGGTGATCGTAGGCCTGTGCCGTGAGCTCGCCAACAGCTACGCCGAGGCCGGGCACGGGTTCCAGCTGGTGAACGTCGCCGGCGGGTTCCGCTTCCAATCCCATCCCGACCAGTCGCCGTACGTGGAGCGGTTCCTGCTCGACGGCCAGCGCTCCCGCATGAGCGGGGCAGCCCTCGAGACGCTCGCGATCGTGGCCTACAAACAGCCGATCTCGCGTGCTCAGGTGGCCAGCATCCGGGGCGTCGACCCCGACGGTGTGCTGCGCACCCTGCAGGCCCGTGGCTACATCACCGAGGTCGCTCGCGACAGCGGTCCGGGCCAGGCGATCCTGTTCGGCACCACGCCGTCGTTCCTCGAGAAGTTGGGTCTGGCATCGTTGGCCGACCTGCCTCCGATCGCGGAGTTCGTGCCCGGGGCCGACGTCGTGGAGGCGCTCGAACACGGCCTGCGCGTGGAGCCGACGATCGCGCCTGGTGCTCCTGACGGCGCATCGTGACCGGCGATCGCGGTCCTCGCGGCGCAGGCGGCGCAGGAGGCGGTGGCCCTGGCGAGCGGTTGCCCGAGCCGCCGTTGTGGGAGCAATGGGCCGCAGCATCGGCGGCGTTGCCGCAAGGCGAGCGGCTCCAGAAGGTGTTGGCGACCCGAGGGTGGGGCAGCCGTCGTGTGTGTGAAGACCTGATCGCATCGGGCCGGGTGACCGTCGATGGCGTCGTGGCCGTGCTGGGACGACGGGTCGATCCCGCCGTCGACCGAGTGGAGGTCGACGGCGTGCCGGTCGGCACCAAGGCGGGCTTGGTCTACTACCTGTTGAACAAGCCGATCGGCGTGGTCACCACGGCCCACGATCCGCAGGGTCGGCGCACGGTGGTGCAGATCGTTCCCGACGAACCGCGGGTGTATCCCGTGGGCCGCCTCGACGTCAACAGCGAAGGCTTGTTGCTGCTCACCAACAACGGCGAGCTAGCTCAGCGCCTGACGCACCCCAGCCACGGTGTCGACAAGGAGTACCTGGCGGAGGTGTCGGGTGGCAACGTCGCGCTTGGCAAGCTGCGCTCGCTGCGCGAGGGCATAGAGCTCGAAGACGGCATGACGGCGCCAGCGCAGGTGTCGCAGCCGTCGCCCGGTGTGTTGCGGATCACGATCCACGAGGGCAGGAACCGCCAGGTGCGCAGGATGTGCGACACGATCGGTCACCCCGTCGAGCGTCTCGTCCGCGTTCGAATC
>JAYSLK010000576.1:0-3706 GCA_043725585.1 Actinomycetota bacterium | reverse complement strand
ATCAATCGGGCCGAGCAGCCGGCCATGTTCGTCGGCGGGGCGACGTCGTCGATGATCCGGCGCGCGATCGCCCGGAACATGTCGGCTGCGGCGCCGGTGCCGTCGAGCGACACCGGGGTGCCCGCGTCGCCGCCGGCCGCCACAGCGGACTCGAGCGGTACCTGACCGAGCAGCGGCACACCGATCTCGTCGGCGAGTGCCTGACCGCCCCCTGTCCCGAACAGCGCATAGCTGTGTCCGTGGTCGCAGGTGAAGGTGCTCATGTTCTCGATCACGCCGCACACGCGCAGGAAGCTCCGCCTGGCCATGTCGGCAGCGCGGGCTGCCACCTTCTGGGCAGCCAGGGCAGGCGTGGTGACGATCAACAGATCGGTGCGCGGCAGCATCCGTGCCAAGCCCATCTGCACGTCGCCGGTACCCGGTGGCATGTCGATGAACAGGTAGTCGAGGTCTCCCCAATGCACGTCGCGGAGGAACTGCTCGACCGCCTTCGTCAGCATGAGTCCTCGCCACATGAGCGCGGTGTCCTCGCCCACCATGAACCCCGTGCTGACCACCTTGAGCGTGCCGCGGCCGACGGGGATCTCGTTCGGGAAGATCTTCGGCTTGTCGCTGCCCTCGACCGCGTGGGCTTCGAGACGCTCGTCGATGCCGAGCAGGCGGGGGACCGAGAAGCCCCAGATGTCGGCATCGAGCACCCCGACCGTAAAACCCTCGGCGGCGATCGCGGCGGCGAGATTGACCGTGACCGAGCTCTTGCCGACGCCGCCCTTACCGCTCGCGATCGCGAGGATGCGCGCCGTGACCGGGATCTCGGTGTCGGGAGCGTTATCGCGGGCATTCCAGCGGGCCTTCAGCATCACCTCGCTGCGCTCGTCGCTGTTCATCTCGCCCCAGTCGATCTTCACCTTGGTGACCGCTGGATGGACAGCAACCCTGCTCTCGACGTCTTTCTTGATCTGGGCGCGCAGCGGGCAGCCGCCGATGGTGAGCTTCACACCGACCGTGACGACACCGTCGGTGCCGACCGAAACGCCTGGCACCATGCCGAGCGTGACGATGTCGGCGCCGAGTTCGGGGTCGATCACCGAACGGAGGAGATCGAGGACTTGCGCCTCGGTCGGCAGATCGGTCGCGCTCGACCGCCGACCGGCGGGGGGTGAGGTCGCGTCCACGGAATGATTCTACGGGGCATGGGGGTTACACTTCTCGTTCGTACCACCGGTTCAGCCGAATGCAAGGAGAACCCACCGTGATCACCCTCACCGACACCGCCGCCCACAAGGTCAAGGAACTGCTCGAAGCAGAGGGCGCCACCGATCTGGCGCTGCGCGTGGCCGTTCGCCCCGGCGGCTGCAGCGGATTCTCGTACGAGATGTTCTTCGACGGTGACGTCGCGGCCGACGACGAGAAGGCGCTCTTCGGTCCGGACGAGGCCAAGGTCGCCGTGATCGTCGACCAGGCGTCCAAGCAACTGCTCGAGGGCGCCACCCTCGACTACAAGGATGGCCTCAACCAGGCCGGGTTCTCGATCACCAACCCGAACGCCACCCGCACCTGCGGTTGCGGCTCCAGCTTCAGCTGAGTGCCCGGCTCGCGTGAGCAGCTCCTGACGGGCTGGCGCGAGCGATGGGAGGCCCCGGTCGTCGGCTGGAACTTCTCCGAGTTCGGTGATGGTTTCGACCCTGACGAGCCACCGTGGCAGTACGAGGTCGTGGCGCGAGGTCTGCTGCAGCGCGCCCGCCACGTGCTCGACCTGGGCACCGGTGGCGGCGAGGTGTTGCTCCGTCTGGCCGACGCCCTGCCGCCCGACACGGTTGCGACGGAGGGCTGGGCCGTCAACCTGCCCGTCGCCACGGCTGCGCTCCAGCCGCACGCGATCCCCGTGGTGCGCTATGACGCGGAGGTCGACGATCGGCTGCCGTTCGACGATCGGCGCTTCGATCTGGTGTTGGACCGCCACGAGGCATACGACGCGCAGGAGGTGTGGCGCGTGTTGCGCGACGGAGGAACCTTCTGCACCCAGCAAGTGGACGGTCGAGACGCGCAGCACGTCAGGCAGCTGTTCGGCGCCGACTCGACCTATGCCGACGTCACGCTCGAGCGTTGCCGGGACGATCTCGAGCAGACCGGGTTCGACATCGAGCGGGCCGAGAGTTGGTCGGGAACCCTCACCTTCGCCGACATCGGGACGTTCGTGCGGTATCTGGCCTTCGTGCCGTGGGAGGCGCCCGACGACTTCAGCGTCGAGGGGTACGCGGAGGTGCTGCTGTCGTTGCACGAGGCGATCGACACCGGCAGACCCCTTGTGGTGCCGAAGCGGAGGTTCCTGCTCCTGGCCCGGCGGGCATGATCAGAAGGAGCAGTCAGGCCCCAGTGATCAGGCCCCGGGGATCAGGCCCCAGTGATCAGGCCCCAGTGATCAGGCCAGGGATTCGGCGAGCAGTTGGCCGAGCTCGTCGGCGTCCCACACGATGTCGATCCGGCGAACCACGGTTCCCGCGGCATCGGTGATCCAGATCACCGGTTCGTAGTCGAGCGTGTAGTCCGTGACGGCCGGGGCGACCTCGGTGGCCTCCGGGTCGGCGTACACCTCGGCGTGGACGAACGTGGCGACATCGGCGTACTGCTTCGACGCGTCGATCAGGAACTCGAGGCCGGGGCCGCACGTCGCTGTCTGGCAGTGCGCCGGAGTGCCGATGAGGTACACCACCGGCTTGCCGGCGGCGAGCGCATCGGTGAGCGTGACGTCGTGGAACGGGCACGGTCCGTCGAGTCGCGTGCACACGGGATCGACGCCGCGAGGGTTGTCCGCTGTGGGCGTCTCGACCGGCGGCAGGGCGGTGCCGACCGCTGGGATGGACACCTCTGACGCGTCGAAGATGAGGAACGGAGTCGGGTCTCCGATCGCACCGTCGAGGGCGAACTCGTACAACCCCCGCTTGGGGATCTCCGTCGTGATGGTCCAGTAGGGCACATCGAGGCCGGTCCCTCGGCGCGGGGCTTCGACCGTGCCGATCGTGTCGCCTCGTTCGTCACGCACGACGCCGGTGATCACGGCAGGCCCCTCGGGGAGCAACGAACCCTTGGAGTCGGCGATCGAGAACGCCAGTCGCACGTCTCCCGGCGTCAGCCGCTGTCCGGACGGATAGCGCTGCACCACCACGAACCCTTCGGGTTCCGACGGCGTGGCATCGCCGTCGGGCAGATCCCCTGGCGCGTTCTGAGCGTCGGTCGGCTCGGGGCTCGACTCGTCCCCTGCACACGATGCGGCCAGTCCGCCGAGCGCAGCCGCTCCGCCGAGCGCGAGGAACTGACGTCTCGATCTCGGGGTGAGAGAGCTGTTCGACACCGCGACATCTGGGCGCGCGTGCGCCGGCACGTCAGACGAAACGGGAGGTGTGCGGCGGGGGAAACGCATCACCGCCCAGGTTAGGGGCACCTTGCGACGGAATTCCGCGCGAGGATGTCGGGCATCGAACGTCAGGGAGAGGCGTTCCACCGCATTTCACGCACGACCGCGTAGGAGTCCAACGTGCGACATACCTCTCCATCGCCCACCTCCGTCCCTCACTCGTCCGTCCGCGACTCGTCCGTCGCTGGTTCTTCGGTACCTGGTTCGTCGGTACCTGGTTCTTCCGGCCGCCGCCGCGTCGCGTTGATCCGGACGGCGGTCGGTGCGTTGGTCGCGCTGGTGCTGGTCGCG
>JAYSLK010000575.1:0-2814 GCA_043725585.1 Actinomycetota bacterium | reverse complement strand
CCTCATACCCGCTCCACCTTCGCCGTGCCGAACAGACCGGATGGTTTGACCATCAACACCACGAGGATCACGACGAAGGCGACCGCGAGCTTCATCTCCTGGCCGATGAACGCGATGTAGCCGGCCGCCATCGTCTCGATCACACCGATCGCGAGGCCGGCAATCACCGCCCCGCCTGGCGAGTCGAATCCTCCGAGCGTGGCCGCGGCCGAGCCGTAGATGAACACCGTGAACATCAGTCCGAGGCTCACGCTGTTGTTGATCCCGGCGAAGACCACACCGCCGAGCGCACCGATCGCGGCAGCCAGGCCCCAGCTCACCATGAGCACGGTGTTGACGCGGACGCCCACCAACTTGGCGCTGTCGCTGTTGCTGGCGACGGCGCGCATGGCCAGACCGAACTTGGTCTTGTTGAACAGCAAGAACAGCAACCCGGTGATGACGAGCGTGAGCCCGAAAACGCCGAGCGACTGGTACCGGATGGCCGCGCCGAAGATCTTCACGAAGTCGTCAGGTTGGTCGGGAAAAAGGCTCGGGTACTGCTGCTGCTGTGAACCGACCCCGGAGTTCGGAAGTACCTGATCACCCCAGATCGCTCCCGACGCCCAGTTGAGGAACTGGAACAGACCGATCGTCACGATGAACACCGCGAACGGGGACTTCTTCGAGACCGGTCGCACCAGGCCCACCTCGGCCACGGCGCCGATCACGAAGCCGGTGCCCAGGCCCGCGATCAGAGCGAGGCCGATCGGCAAGCCCCATTCACCCATCTGGTAGACGACGTAGGCGGAGAACAGCGCCATCTCACCTTGGGCGAAGTTGAGGTGGCCGGTGCCGCGGTAGATGATCACCAGCCCGAGCGCGATCAGCGCATACACGCTGCCTCCACTCAGGCCGTCGACGAGTCGTTGTAGGAAGAGTGCCATTCGAATCCCTTTTCAAAGTCCGGCCAGAACCACGGTCAGAAGCCCAGATAGGCCTTGCGGATGGAGTCGTCCGCACTCAGTTCGGCCGCCGACCCGGACGCCACGATCCGGCCGGTCTCGATGAGGTACACGCGGTGCGCCATGTGCATCGCCAGGTTGGCGTTCTGCTCGACGAGCAGCACCGACAGGCCGCTGTCCCGGTTGAGTCGCTCGATCACCGCGAAGAGCTCCTGGGTGATGAGCGGCGCGAGACCGAGGCTCGGTTCGTCGCACAGCAGGAGCTTCGGCCGGCTCATGAGTGCCCGGGCGATCGCCAGCATCTGTTGCTCGCCACCGCTCAGGCTGCCCGCCCGCTGGGCGCGTCGTTCCATCAGGCGGGGGAAAACATCGAACCACTTGTCGATGTCGGCATCGATCTCCTTGTCGGAGCGGATGTAGGCACCGCAGCGAAGGTTGTCCTCGACGGACAGCTCCGGGAACGTGCCGCGGCCTTGCGGTACCTGGGCGATGCCGGCCCGCACGATCGCATCCGGCGTGGCCTTGGTGATGTTGGTTCCCTCCAGCATCACCGCTCCCGTGCGCTGGATCATCCCGCTGATCGCCCGCATGGTGGTGGTCTTGCCCGCGCCGTTGGCGCCGAGCATCACCACGATCTCGCCGGCCTCGACGTTCAGGTCGACGTCGTGGAGCACGTTGACCGGGCCGTAGCCCGCTTGCAACCGAGAAATGGACAGCAGACTCATTCGGTGGTCCCCAGGTAGGCAGCGATGACCCGTTCGTCGGCCTGCACCTGCGCCGGCGTGCCTTCGGCGATCTTGCGGCCGAACTCCATGGCCACCACCTTGTCGCTGATGCCCATCACCATCGACATGTGGTGCTCCACGAGCAGGACCGACAAGTTGAACTGGTCGCGGATCGCGACGATGGTGTCGCCCAGCTCGTCGACTTCACCATGGGTGAGTCCGCTGGCGGGCTCGTCCATCAAGAGGAAGGTCGGTTTCGCGGCGAGGGCCCGAGCGATCTCGAGTCGCTTCAGCGTGCCGAACGGCAATCCCATCGCAGGTCTGAACATGAGCGATCCGAGCCCGAGTTGACGCAGCAGTTCGCCTGAGAAGTCGCGCGTCTCGGCGTTCTCCTTGTTGGCGCCGATGCGCAGCACCGCCTTGGCGAAACCCACCTTGCCCTGGGAGTGGGCTCCCACCATCACGTTCTCGAGCAGCGTCATGGTCGGGAACAGGGCGAGGTTCTGGAAGGTGCGGGCGATGCCGAGCCGGGCGATCCCATGGGCGGGCACGTCGATCAGGTTGGCGCCGCGGAACAACACCCGACCGGTGGTCGGCTGGTAGATCCGGCTGACCACGTTGAACATCGTGGTCTTGCCGGCACCGTTCGGACCGATGAGACCGCAGATCTGGCCCTCGTCGATGTCGAACGACAGACCGTCGAGCGCGACGATGCCGCCGAAGCGCACCGAGACGTCTTGTACCTCGAGCAGGCTCATGCCGACCTCATCCCCAGCACCATCCCCGGTCACCCCCGATATCCGACCACTACGGACGCACCGGCCGCAGTCGGTGTGACAGTAGTCGCCTTCGCCAGTGCCCGCTAGCCCGGTTCGTCGGTCCCGGAACGGTCACCGTACGGTGTCGGGCGTGAGCACCGCCGACGCCCAGATGGCACTCCCCGACCTCGACGTCTTCCGCAAGGAAGCCCGCGCCTGGCTCGAAGCACACGGCACTCCCCTTGCTGTCGTCGACACCTCGGCCGAGGAGGACCCCGCCCTCGTCTGGGGGCAGGGCAGCGACAACGTCGCGGTGTTCCACAACATCACCGAGGACGAAGAACAGCGACGGCTGCTCGAGTGCCAGCGGTGGCAGCGGCTCAAGTT
>JAYSLK010000574.1:0-2953 GCA_043725585.1 Actinomycetota bacterium | reverse complement strand
TGTTCCTCCAGGGCCGCGACCACCAGAGCGCCATGCCTCGGGGTCTCACCGCGGTGAAGGCCCTGCGCGAGGCAGGGGTGAACGTCTGTGCCGGGGCCGACAACCTGCAGGACCCGTTCAACCCTGTCGGCCGGGGCGACCCGCTCGAGACGGCCGGTCTGATGGTGATGGCTGCCCACCTGTTGCCGGGCGATGCGCTCCACACCGTCTCCGCGGCTCCTCGCCTCGCGATGGGCCTGAAGCGAACCGAACCGGCCGACGGCGATTTCGTGGCAGTGCGAGCGGCTACGGTACGGGAGGCGATTGCGATCGGACCGGCCGATCGAATCGTTGTCCGAGACGGCTGTTTGGTCAGCGGCATCCTCCCTGTTGGGAGCACCGATTCAGCGACCCGCGCGATGGGTCGGGAGAGTTAACACACACGACACACGGAGGAGGCGCCTCACCCCGGCGGATCCTCTAGGTTCAGGGAGAATGATGACATCGACTGATGCCTCGCCATCCGGTGCGGGGACTGCAGTAGGTCCGGGTTCGCCGGCGCTGAGCTTCCGGAACACCTCCATGACGTTCGCCGATGGAACGCACGCGGTCGACGACGTCAGCTTCGACGTGCAGCCCGGTGAGTTCGTCACCGTCGTCGGTCCGTCGGGGTGTGGCAAATCGACGCTGCTCCGCATCGCGTCTGGGCTCGAGACCAACGCCGGCGGCACCGTCACGATCGACCGTTCCAGCATCGGCTACGTCTTCCAGGACGCCACGCTGCTGCCATGGCGCACGGTCGAGCGCAACATCGAGCTGAACGCCGAGCTGCAGGGCATGCCCAAGGCAGAGCGCAGGGCCAAGGCCAAGGAAGCGATCGAGCTGGTGCACCTGGTCGGCCACGAACGGAAGTATCCCAAGCAGCTGAGCGGCGGCATGAAGATGCGCTGCTCGCTCGCCCGTTCACTCGTGTTGAACCCCAAGGTCTTCTTGTTCGACGAGCCGTTCGGCGCGCTCGACGAGATCACGCGCGAGCGGCTCAATGACGAACTGCTGCGTTTGTTCGAGAGCGAGAAGTTCGCCGGGCTGTTCATCACCCACAGCATCCAGGAAGCGGTGTACCTGTCGACCCGGGTGATCGTGATGAGCGCCCGGCCGGGCAGGATCATCGGCGACTACCCCGTGCCCTTTCCGTTCCCTCGTCAACATGCCCTGCGCTACGAACCAGCCTTTGCCGAGCTGTGCGGCAAGATCAGCGCCGACCTGAAGGATGCGCACTCATGAAGACGGCGTCAGATCTCATGGGCACCGACGGGCTCGACAAGATCGATGCCGACGCCAAGCTCGTCGAGGACTTCTCCGCCGGAGCGGGTATGGCGAGCGACGCGTCCAAGATGGCCGGCCCGAGCAGGATCAAGATCATCCTGCCGCCGCTGATCACCTTCGCCGCGTTCATCGGCATCTGGTACCTCTACAGCGGCACGCAGTATCCCATCGCCGCCCAGCGGGTCAACTCACTCCCATTCCCCCACGAGATCATCAGCAACGGCTTCCGACCGCTGTGGGACGACCTCAACGGGTTCAAGCCGATCCTCGAATACATGTGGGTGACGGTGAAGGTCACCCTCATCGGTCTGGCCATCTCGATCGTGTTGGGCATCGGTCTCGCTGTGCTGATGAACTTCTCGAAGCATCTCGAGCGAGCGTTGTTCCCCTACGCCGTCGTGTTGCAAGTGACGCCGATCCTGGCGATCACACCGTTGTTGACCCAGCTGTTCGGCTACGAGTTGGGACCACGTCTGGTGGTCATCGTGCTGATCGCGATCTTCCCGATCATCACCAACACCCTCTTCGGCCTGCAGTCCACCGATCGCCTGCACCACGACCTGTTCACCCTCAATCACGTCAGCCGCTGGACCCGCCTCCGCAAGCTCGAACTGCCGAGTGCCTTGCCCGCGCTCATGACCGGCCTTCGTATCGGCAGCGGCGGCGCCGTCATCGGTGCGATCGTCGCCGACTTCTTCTTCACCCAAGGCGACAAGGGAATCGGGTACTACATCCGCACCCGTCAACAGAAGGCATCCGAACGTCCCGAGATGTTCGCGGGCACCATCACCGCGACGATGTTCGGCGTGATCATGTTCCTGATCGTCGGCTGGATCACCAACCGTGCCATCCGCAACTGGCACGAGTCGGCGTCACGCAGGCGCTAGGCCTCGGCCACCGCGGTCTCACCGATCGTCCACCTCCCGAGTCATGACCGACGTGGTCGCGACTCAGGGCGAAACAACACCAACCAGCAAGACCACAACCAATCACAGGGGGAGAACCTGATGAGAGCAACTAAGACCACCGCAGTGCTGCTCGCGCTGTCGCTCGGAATCGTCGCGGCCGCGTGCGGCGATGACGAGGAATCGACACCGGCAACGGAAGCACCCGGCACCACCGCCGAAGTGCCCGGCACGACCGCCGCCGCCGCCGGCGGCGACGTGTGCCCCGAGAACCTGGTCATCCAGACCGACTGGTACCCCGAGCTCGAGCACGGCGGCACCTACCAACTGATCGGTCCCGACGGCACCGCCGACAAGGCCACGATCACCTACTCCGGCCCGGTCCAGTCCCAGTACGCCGTCGGCGGCCTGAAGACGGTCACCATCAAGACGATCAACTTCGACAAGGCCAACAGCTCGCAGCTGCTCGACGGTGACGCCGACATGGCCTACATCGGCTTCGCCGACGTCGTCAAGGATTCCAAGGCGATCGACATGATCACCGTCATGAAGACGCTCGACAAGGACCCGCAGATGGTGATGTGGGACCCGGCACAGCTCGACATCACCAAGCCCGAGGACATCGCTGCCACCGGCGCCAATGTGCTCCACTTCCCGGGCGCGGGCTACATCGACTACATGATCGGCAAGGGGATCATGACCGCAGAGCAGAGCGACCCGAGCTATGACGGCTCGGATGCCAA
>JAYSLK010000573.1:0-2367 GCA_043725585.1 Actinomycetota bacterium | reverse complement strand
GTCCACAGCAGATCCGCGACCTCCTCGAACGGCCGCGTGCGCGCCAGTCGACCGCTCTCCACACCTCGGTAGCGCACACGTTCACGTTCGATGGTGGTGAGCGACGTCTCGATCACGATGTCGAGCGCAGCCACGCGACTCGATCGTCGCGGTCGACCACGCCTCGCCAACTCCTCGATGTCGGTCGCATCGAACAAGCTCGTGCGGCCATCGCGCGCCCGATGGCTGCGCAAGACGCCGCGGCTCACGTAGGCGTACAAGGTCGGGGCCTTCACGCCCAGCCGATGCGCCGCCTGCGCCACCGTGAGTTGCTCTGTCACTGCTGCTCCGTCGCTCGAGAGGGTTCGTGGGGTTCGTGGGGTTCGTTCGACGTTGATCATAATCAACGTTGATCATCTCCGTCGTCGATCGCACGATGGGCGAATGACGACGATTGAACAGATCATGAGCACTCCCGTGGTAACCGCGACCGCAGGCGAGACCTTGGCGGCGGTGATCCAACGCATGCACGACGGTCGTGTCGGGTCGGTCGTCGTGGTCGAGGGTGCACCCGACGTCGATTCCGGCTGCGCACGCACCATCGGCGTCGTGACCGAACGTGACGTGCTTCGCCGTGCTGCGGCGCTCCACGTCGAGCTGGGGGGTGTCGACCTGGGTGATGTCGAGCAGACGATGACGTCACCCGCAGACGTGATCGATGTGAGCCTCGATGCGACGGCGGCGCTGCGGATCATGCGCGAGCGCGGCTATCGACACATGCCGGTGGTTCGCGCCGGCGAGCTCGCCGGTGTGGTGTCGTTGCGCGACCTCATGCGCGTCACCGATCTGGGCCCGGCCGACGTACCGCGCGGCTTGAAGGGCGTCGTGGTCGCCGACACCGAAGTCGGTGACGTACGTGGCAACGAGGGCTTCTACCACTACCGCCAGTATTCGGCCGTCGAACTGGCCACGACACGTCCGCTCGCCGATGTGATGCGCCTCATGATCGACGGCGCGCTGCCCGTGACCGAGGCCGAGCGTCGTGCGTTCGGCTATGAGGTGCGGCCGTTGCGCCAGCTGCCCGATGCACTCCGATCGGTCCTCCCTGCCATCTCCAAGGCGGGTGCGCCGCTCGACGGCTTGCGAACCGCTCTGTCGCTCGCCGCGGCCGCGCGCGGATGCCGGCCGGTGATCGACATCGACGCCGACGCGCGGCGGGGCGATTGCCTGTTCGTGAGCGCACTCACGCCGACCATCCTGTGCGCGCTGCATCGCCTGGCCCGCGGCCTCGACGTGATCGAGCCTCGCGACGACCTCGATGACGAGGCGAACTACCTGTGGATGCTCACCGGCCGCGAGCCCACAGCGCAGCACGCCCATGCCGTGGGCACATATCTCGTCTCGACGGTCGACCACGGCTTCAACGCGTCCACCTTCACGGCGCGAGTGGTCACCTCCACCGGGGCGGACGTCGGTGCGGCGGTGGTGGCCGGGGTGGGCGCTCTCAGTGGGCCCCTGCACGGCGGTGCTCCCAGCCGGGCGCTGGCCCTCCTGGACGAGATCGGCGACCCTGGTCGCATCGACACGGTCGTGCGGCCTTTGATCGAGCGAGGCGACAAGATCATGGGTTTCGGTCACGCCGTCTACAAGACCGACGATCCTCGCTCGCTGATGTTGCGCGAGGTGGCCCGCGGACTCGGGGGACCGCTGGTGGCCTTCGCCGAGGCGACCGAGGCGCGTGTGATCGAGTTGCTCGACGAACTGAAGCCCGGGCGCGGCCTGCGCACGAACGTCGAGTTCTACGCAGGCGTGGTGATGGAGCTGTGCGGCGTACCACGCGAGATGTTCACGCCCACCTTCGCCTCCAGCCGGGTGATCGGCTGGTGCGCCAACATCCTCGAACAGGCCGCCGACAACAAGATCATCCGACCCAGCGCGCGCTACATGGGCCCCACGCCACCCCAACCCGTGCCGCCACTGACCTGATCCGTGAGCGCCGCCCGCACCATGTGCGGGTCGGGCTCACGGAACTGATGATCAGCCGTCGCCCATCACAGCGTTGACGAACGCCAGGAACTCGGGTGTCACCTTCGACGGTGAACCGCAGTCGAACGGGGGCTGCGGGTCGTACTCGATAGCCAGCTGGATCGCCTTGGCGACGTCGTCGCCGGCGATCCGCGCCGCCAGCGTCAGGCCCATGTCGATCCCGGCCGACACGCCCGCCGCGGTGATGACCTTGCCCTGTTCCACCACACGTTGTTCGGTGGGGTGGGCGCCCAGCGCCGCGAGTCGGTCGTAGGCCGTCCAGTGCGTGGTGGCCGGAAGGCCGTCGAGCACGCCGGCGTGGGCGAGAAAGATCGCCCCGGTGCAGACGCTGGTGGTCCACGT
>JAYSLK010000572.1:0-1546 GCA_043725585.1 Actinomycetota bacterium | reverse complement strand
CTTCGACCGCCCCACGGTCGACACCCTCACCGAGTACGGCGAGGCCTTCGGGATCGTCTTCCAGATCGTCGACGACCTGCTCGACATCACCGCCACCGACGAAGCCCTCGGCAAACCGGCGGGCCATGACATGGTCGAAGGCGTGTACACCTTGCCGGTGTTGCGCACCCTGCAGGCCGGTGGCATCGCAGCGGCATCGCTGCTCGACATCCTCGGCCGGCCGCTCGAGCCCAGCGAGCGCGAGAAGGCGCTCGAGATCGTGCGCAGCCGCGGCGGGGTGGAGAGCGCACTCGTCACCGCCCGCGAGTGGGCCGCCAAGGCGGTCGCCGCCTGCGACCCGTTGCCGTCGAGCCTCGCGACCGAGGCCCTCCGGTCGGCTCCCGACGCGCTGCTCGCCAGCCTCGGCGCCTGATCCCGAGTCGCTGATCCCGAATCGCGGACCCAAGGGTCAGAGGATTTGGCTCGTCGGCTTCACACGTCCGCGGCCGGCGCTCATCCGCGTGCCGCCCGCCGGCGCGGCGAGGCGACCAGGCGATCGAGGCGGCGATCCCACGCTGGCCCCGTCCGCAACAACCAACCGACCGCCTCGGCGAGGCACTCGGTCGTCGCTCGGTAGCGAACATCTCGGCCGCTGCGCTCGGCGATCACCATGCCCGCTTCAGCCATCACCTGCAGGTGCTTCACGATGGCCTGCCGTGTGATGGGGTAGTCGGCCGAGAGCTCGGTCGCGGTGCGGGGCCCGTGCGTCACGAGCGTCTCGATCAGCTGACGGCGCGACGGATCGGCCAGCACGCCGAACAACTGGTCGAGCAGTCGGGGATCGTCGGCGGCGGGCCGTGACGCGCTCACGTGCGCGCGAGCGCGGCTGTGGTGAGGCACAGCACCAGCAGCCGAACATCCCATCCGATGCCAGCGAGCATCGCCGCCGAGCGGCTCGATCCCGACGTCATCGAAACCGACATCGAGGCGGACATCGAGGCGGAGCCCGCGTGCACGAACGTCTCGGTGACGCGCAGCCCGGTGCGACCTCCGACATGGACGATCTCCAGTTCGACGGTCGAGCGTTCGTCGTCGGTCCACCAGTCGAAGGTCACCCGATCGTTGTGCTCGACGGTGCGCACATGCACGTTCCGAAGCCGCTCCCCGTCGCGCACGACGCCGTCGGCACCGGGTTGCACCTCCACGCCTCCGCCGTCGGTGAGCCACTCCGGCCAACGTTCGCCATCGCCGATCAGCGACCACAGTTCTTCGGTGGAGATGTCGAGATCGAGCTCGCGGGTGACGCTGGGTGTGTGCATGTCACAAGTGTAGAGCAACTACATGGTTGCACATCATGCGATCACACCCTATGGTAGCGCAACCATTGAGTTGCACATTCCCGTGCGCCGAGGAGGAACCAGTGCTCGTCCCCACCGTGATCGAATCGACCTCGAAGGGTGAGCGAGCCTTCGACATCTACTCACGCTTGCTCGCCAACCGCATCATTTTCCTCGGGCAAGCGATCGACGACCAGGTTGCCAACCTGGTCGTCGCCCAGCTGCTCCAC
>JAYSLK010000571.1:0-4018 GCA_043725585.1 Actinomycetota bacterium | reverse complement strand
CCCGCCGCACTGTGTGGCGTGGTGGGCGTGAAGCCCACGTACGGCTACGTCAGCCGCTACGGGTTGATCGCGTTCGCCAGTTCGCTCGATCAGATCGGTCCGTTCGCCAACACCGTGCACGACGCGGCGCTGGTGCTCGACGCGATCGGGGGCCACGATCCTCGCGACTCGACATCGATCCCCGAATCGCATCCGTCGCTCGTGGACGTGCTCGACCGGGGCGTCGAGGGGATGCGGGTCGGGCGCATCACCGATCTGCCCGAAGGTGCCGACCCCGACGTGGTCGAGCGGCTCGAGGCGGCATTCGATGCGCTGCGCGCTGCGGGCGCCACCATCGTCGACGTCGAGGTGCCGGCCTTCGGGTACGCCCTCACGGCGTACTACCTCATCGCCCCGGCCGAGGCGAGCAGCAACCTCGCCAGGTTCGACGGTGTGCGGTTCGGCCTGCGGGTCGACTCGCCCGACACCAATGCGATGTACTCGGCAACCCGCGCCGCAGGCTTCGGCGACGAGGTGAAGCGTCGGATCATGCTCGGCACGTATGCGCTGAGCGCCGGCTACTACGACGCGTACTACGGCCGGGCGCTGAAGGTGCGCAAGCTCATCCACGACGACTTCGCCAGGGCCTACCAGTCGGCCGACGTGCTGCTCACTCCGACCTCTCCTTCGGTGGCGTTCCCGTTCGGCGCCAAGGGCGACAACCCGCTGCAGATGTACCTGTGCGATCTGTACACCATCCCGACCAACCTGGCGGGCCATCCTGGCATGAGCGTGCCGTTCGGCACCGGTGCCGACGGCCTCCCCGTCGGAGTGCAGGTGCTGGCCGGCACCCTCGACGAAGCGTCGATGTTCCGAGCGGGTGCCGCGCTCGAACGCGCTGCCGCCGGCTCGTCGGCCGTCACGCCCGAGGGGAGCATCTCATGAGCGATGTCCAGGTGCGCACCGATCGTGAAGCCCACGACGACGTACTGCATGCCGATCGGCTGCTGGAAGGCGGCTGGGAGCTCATCGTCGGCCTCGAGGTGCACGTCGAGCTCGACACCGCCACGAAGCTGTTCAGCGCCAGCCCGAACCGCTTCGGCGACGAGCCGAACACCAACATCGACCCGGTCACGCTCGGCCTGCCCGGAGCACTGCCGGTGCTCAACAGGCACGCAGTGGAGCTGGCGATGCGCATCGGCGCGGCGTTGAACTGCACCATCCAGGCGTGCACGTTCCACCGCAAGAACTACTTCTACCCCGACATGCCCAAGGCGTATCAGATCAGCCAGTACGACCAGCCGTTGAACGTCGACGGGTTCCTCGATCTGCCCAACGGCGTGCGCATCGGCATCGAGCGTGCTCACCTCGAGGAGGACACCGGCAAGAGCACACATGTGGGTGGCTCGGGCGGCCGCATCCACGGCAGCGACTACTCGTTGATCGACTTCAACCGTGCGGGTGTGCCGCTCGTCGAGATCGTCAGCAGGCCCGACATCCGCACTTCCGAGGAGGCGCGCCAGTACGTGACCGAACTGCGGGCCATCCTCGTCGCCGTCGGCGCGAGCGATGCAAAGATGGAAGAGGGCAGCATGCGCTGCGATGCGAACGTGAGCGTGCACAAGCCCGGCACACCCTTTGGAACCCGCTGCGAGATCAAGAACGTCAACAGCGTGCGCTCGCTGGGACGCGCGATCGAGTACGAAGCGCGTCGCCAGATCGCGATGATCGGCGCAGGCGAGACCGTGCGCCAGGAGACGCGTCACTGGGACGAGAACGACGGTCGCACCCACACGCTGCGCACGAAGGAGGACGCGGACGACTCCCGCTACTTCCTCGAGCCCGACCTGGTGCCGCTCGAGCCGAGTGCACAGTGGATCGCAGACGTGCGCGAGGCGCTGCCGATGCTGCCGGGCGCTCGTCGCCTGCGGTTGGCCGAGCTCACCGGCATCGCCCCCGACAGCGAGGCCGTGATGGTGGTCGTCGAGCGTGGGCAGGACCAGTACGTGGAGGCGGTGGGCCACGTCGGCGGCGACATCGGCCGCGCCGTCGTGCACGTCAAGGAGGCCTTCGCCGAGCAGGGGAGCGACCCCGCGGTGCCGGCCACCGACCTCGCGTTGCTCACCAAGCTCGAGATGTCGGGCAAGCTCACCGCCACGCAGGCCAAGACGGTGCTGGCCGAACTGGTCGCCAACGGCGGAGGCGACGCCGAGGCGATCGCGAAGGCCAAGGGCTTCGAGGCGATGGACACGTCGGCGCTCGAGTCGCTGGTCGATCAGGCGATCGTGGCCCAGCCCGATGCGTGGGCGAAGTACTGCGCCGGCGAGGGCAAGGCGATGGGTGCACTCGTCGGTGCGGTGATGAAGGCCAGCCAGGGCAAGGCCGACGGCAAGCTCGTCACCGCCCTGCTGGAACAGAAGAAGGCGTAGTCAGCACCCGATCGATCTGGAGGCGCGGCGGCACGCTCAAACGTTCTGGTCGCGCATCTCCTCGCTCGCTCAGAGGATGCGCGACCAGAACGCCGTTGGTCGGTGCTGTTCGTCTCAGAGAACGCCGGTGACGATCAGGTCGATCGCTCGTCGGCAGGTGCGGTCGAAGGCGTCCGCGGCCATGTGCAGGTGGTCGTCGGGGGTGTCTTCTTCCTTGGTGTGGCTGAGGCCGTTCGTCGACGACGAGAAGATCATCACCGTCGGCACTTCGCGCGCCATCTCACTCGCGTCGTGGAGTGCACCACTCGGCAACTCGACGTCGTGACCTTCCACCTCGCGCACCGACAGGCGAGCCGCGTCGAGCAGCGCCGGGTGGAACGGCATCGGTGGGATGCGGAAGATGTGCTCCCACTCGATCGTGCAGCCTTCGGCATCCGCTGCGGCGGTTGCCGCCGCGTGGGCTTCGTCGAACATCGCCTGCAACGACTCGGCCGAGATGTGGCGCATGTCCATCGTGATCCGCGTCTCGCCGGCCACCGCTGTGACCACACCGGGCCAGCACTGGACGTGGCCAACCGTGGTGACTCCTTCGTGACGTTCGCCGATCTCGGCGATGGCGAGCGCGAACCGCGATGCGGCCCGGAAGCTGTCGCGGCGCATCTCCATCGGCATCGTGCCGGCGTGCGCGGCCTGTCCTCGGAAGATCAGCCGTTCGCGCTCGATGCCCTTCGTGCCCGTGACGGTGCAGATGCCCTTGCCCATCGATTCCAGGATCGGTCCCTGCTCGATGTGCACTTCGACGTACGCCTTCACGTCGGTCATGCGGGTGCGGGCACCGTCGAGGTTGTCGATGTCGACCCCGTGCTGGGCCAGGATCTCGGGCAGCATGCCGCCTTCTTTGTCGGTGAGACCGCGGAGCACCTCGATGTCGAGCGTGCCGACGCATGCCGCCGAGCCGAACAGGCTGCGACTGAACCGGGCGCCCTCCTCGTCTGCCCAGTCGACGAGCGCCACGGTCACCGGCGGCGTGCCCTCTGCAGCGAGGGAACGGAGCAACTCGAGCCCGGCCATCACACCGAGTGCCCCATCGAGCCAGCCACCCTTGGGCACGCTGTCGAGGTGCGAACCCACGACGAGCATCTCGGGGCGCTCACCGCGCAGGACGGCCCACAGGTTCCCTGCCTCGTCCTCGTCGACCTCGACGGGGAGACCGGTGAGCGACTCGCGCAGCAGCGCGCGTGCCGCCAACCACTCGGGCGTCCACGCCAACCGCCGGCTGCCCTCGGGACCACCGGTCCGGTCGGCAAGAGTACGCAGGTCGGTGACCACGCGGGTCGGGGAGAAGGCGGAGGCCTGGGCGGTGGAGAGAGCGCTCATGCTTCGAAACTAGGAGACTGTTGAAGAAATCCGCCAACGGTGCTCGCGTTCTTGCCGCTGATGGAAAAGAATGGTGGGATGCAAGGTCGTAGCGATCCTGACCGGGAGTTGTTGGACGCGGCAGCGTTGTGTCGTCATCTGGTGGCCGACGATTCGGTGCACGCGTTCTTGGCTGATCACCGTCACGAGTTGTTCCCTGACGCGTTGTTCGAGGACTTGTTCTCGTCGGGGCG
>JAYSLK010000570.1:0-5792 GCA_043725585.1 Actinomycetota bacterium | reverse complement strand
GGTGCGACACCGATGCGCACCTCGGTGAAGGCGAAGGTGACGTCGGACTGCACGACGACGAGGTCGCACGACGCCATCAACCCGATCCCGCCCGCTCGCACCGGACCCTGCACGGCGGCGATCGTGGGTTGCGAGGCCTCGCACAGCCGCTGCATCGCTCGTACCATCGGAGTCGAATCGGCCGGTCCGGTGCTGCGTTCCTTCAGGTCGGCCCCGGAGCAAAACGCCGGGGCGGTGTGGGTGAGCACGATCGCCCGCACATCGTACTGTTCGGCTCGATCGAGCGCGTCGTGCACGCCGCTCAGCAACGCCCGCGAGAGTGCATTGCGGTTGGCCGGCGAGTCGAGCGTGATGGTGGCGACCCCGTCGGCCACCTCGCACCGCACCACCGGCCTCGTTGCCGACGAATCATCCCCCATGCCGGGCGACTGTACCCCTCCCACCCGCAGCCTCCCCGATCCCGCCTCCCGACCCGCGATGAGAGATGCGGGCCGGTGGCGCACCGATCTCTCATCGCAGTGTCGGACCTCCCGATAGCGATGAGAGATGAGTGCGGCAGGGCCACTCATCTCTCATCGCGGGAATGTCGGTCAGGGGGTGGGTGCGTCGGTCGTCAGTTCGCGGAGGAAGGCCTCGGCCTCGGCGCGATGGCGGGTGCGCCTCATCGGGGGCAGTGCGTTCACGATGTCCCAGCGGTAGTTGGCCTTCCCCAAACGCGGATCGAGCACGGCGACCACCCCTCGGTCGGTGGCAGTTCGGATCAGTCGACCGGTGGCCTGGGCGAGCAGGATCGATGCGCGGGGAAGGTCGATCTCGGAGAACGCCGCCGCACCCAGCAGGTCGCGGCGCGCCGAGAGCAACGGGTCGTCGGGACGCGGGAAGGGAATGCGATCAATGATCACCAGGCTCAACGTGCGCCCTGGGATGTCGACACCCTGGAAGAAGCCGGCTGTCGCGAACAGGCAGGTCTCTTCATCCTCGCTGAACTTTTTCACGAGGGCTGTCTTCGGCAGATCTCGTTGGGTGATGATCGGTTGCGTCACCTGGAGCCGGACCGCGGCGGCTGCGTCGTCCATCGCCTTCCAACTCGTGAACAGCGCGAGTGTGCGGCCACCCGCCGCGGTGATGAGGGCGGCGATCTCTTCGTGGGTGGCTGCGGCCCGTTGGGGGGCGCGCGGATCGGGCAGGTGCAGCGCGCAGTACAGCAGGGCATGGTGTTCGTAGTCGAACGGGCTGCCGACATCGATCACGTCGACGTTGGCGGGACGGAGCCCGACGCGAGCAACGATCGAGCTGGGCACGGTTGCGCTGGTGAGGATCGCGGTGCGCCGACCCCAGATGCCCTGGTCGAGCACGGGCCCGACGTCGAGCGGTGCGATCTCGAGGCGCGGCTGCTCGGGGGAGCCGCTGACGAACGCCACGTATCCCTCGCCGTGTCCGATCGCCAGATCGATCTGCTCCATCAGGCGGGTGGCCATCTGCTGGGCCCGGAGCTTGCGCTGCTTGGCGTCTTCGACCTCGGTCTCGATGCGTCGCAGGGCTGACTGGGCGCTGTCGAGACGGCCGCGCGCTGTGATCAGCGCCTGCTGGACGGTGTCGGGGAATGGCGACGACAGGCGTTGGCCGGCGTGGTGGCCGATGACGTCGCGGAGCAACTGCGCCGATTCGGCGATCGCGCCCACGATGGTGGGATCGTCGATGATGCGCCTGACCGCGGCGGCGACAGCGGTGAACCTGCCGGGGCCGATCTGCACCCCGACCGTGTCGCTCATGATGTCCTCGAGCTGGTGCGCCTCGTCTACCACCACTACGTCGTGCTCGGGCAGGATCACCCCACCCGACGCCACATCGAGGCCGTAGAGGTGCATGTTCACCACGATCACGTCGGCGGCGGCTGCCCGCGCGCGGGCACCCTCGGCGAAGCAGGCGTTGCCCAGCGGGCACTTGGTCGCGCCCGGGCACTCGTCGCTGCTGACCGTGACGGCACGAGTGGCCGCATCGGTTGCCGCCCAATCGAGCTCGGCCAGGTCGCCCGTGCGAGTGGTGACCGCCCACGCGGCCAACCGCTTGATCTCGACCTTGGTGCTGTTGGCCATCTCCTCCAGCTCGAGCTGTCCCTCGCCCGCCTGTGACAGCTCACTCAGCCGCTGCAGGCACACGTAGTTGCTGCGCCCCTTCAAGACCGCCCACTCGAACGGTCGCCCGAGGTGTGCTTCGAGAAAGGGCAGGTCCTTGCTGGCGAGCTGATCCTGCAGGGCCTTGGTCGCGGTGGCGACGATGGTCCGTTTGCCGGCCATCAGGGCGGGCACGAGGTACCCGAGGGTCTTGCCGGTGCCGGTGCCGGCTTCGACGATCAGGTGCCGGCCGGATGCGATCGACTGGGCGACGGCCTCGGCCATCGTGCGTTGCCCCGGCCGCTCCTCACTGGCAGGCAGCGCGGCGGTGACCTGTCCCAACGCCTTGCGCACCTGCTCCACCGACATTCGTGCGACCGTATCCGACCGTCGCGGATAACCGACGGAACGTCCGCGAGCCGCTCGTCGACGGTCTTGGAACCGCGTGAAAGGAATCGCCACGTCGGGGGTTTGTCAGAGTGTGGGAATGAGCGGCCGTACCAGCACCGATGCAGCTGGTGCGCAGACCACGCCCGACCACGCTGCAACCGGCGCGTTCGACCGGTTCATCATCGATGTCGGAGGACGTGTTCGACGAGGTCTTGTGGCGTGCTACGGAGTCGAGATCGGCACGGAAGCGGCGGCGGACGCGATGTCGGTCGCATGGGAACGATGGGGTGAGTTGTCGGCCATGGACAACCCGGCTGGGTTCCTGTTCCGTGTCGGTCAGTCGAAGGCGAGACCACATGTTCGGTGGCGCAAGCGGGCCGGCTCTTTCCCCACCGACGATGTGACGGCGCTCCGCGACGATGCCGCCCTGATCGACCTGTTCGCCGCGCTCGCGACACTGCGGCCTGCACAACGCGGGTCGGTGGTCCTCGTGAAGAGCTACGGCTTCTCGTATCGAGAGGTGGCCGACCTGCTCGGTCTCTCCGAGGCGGCCGTCACCAACCACGTGCACCGCGGGCTTGCTGCGTTGCGTTCGACGATGAAACGAGACGAGACATGACGCTCGACGACCTCCTGATCGATGCCGGTGAAGAGCTCGACCGGTTGAGTGCGACGCATGCGGTGGACGTGGCTGGGTCGTTCGCTCGTGCGGGTCAGCGACGCTGGATGGCCGTCGCTGCGGCCACCGGTCTGGTCGTCTGGTCGGCGGGGACATTCGTGGCTGTCCGCAGTCAGAGCTCGGATCGCGCCGTGACCGGGCTCGTGCCGGGCACCACAACGCCGGGCACCACCACACAGGTGACCACGACTCCGGACACCACGACTCCGGACACCACGCTGCCGGTCGATGCTGACTCCGGGCTCCAGCCCCCATCATCGACGCTGCCGGTCGGCAAGCTGTTCGCGATCGACTTCGAACCTGGCACCGTGCTTGCAGAGCCGGCGCCATACGTGATCGAGGAGGGCGATTACCCGTCGACCATCGCGTCGAAGTTCAAGGTGCCGTTCGACGACGTGATGATCCTCAACGACTGGACGTTGCAGGACGATGGCGTCGTTCCGGAATGGCCAGGCGCCGGACAGACGATCCTGATCCCGTCCGGTGCGACGGTTCCGGGAATGCTCTGGGCGTCGGGAACCGACACGGGCTCGATCGATCGAACCATCGTGCTCGGTTCGACCGGGGACGACGTCGTGACGCTGAACCAACGGTTGCGCCAGCTCGGGTTCGTGACCGGCTCCGATGACGGCACGTTCGGGCCGGTGTCCCAGCAAGCGGTGTGGGCGTGGCGAAAGCTCGTGGGGGGTCAGTCCTGGCGAGACCTCGACCGGTCCAGCGACAGGATGGTCGTCACTCCGGTGTTGTGGCAGGCGATCATGTTGCAACCCGTTGACATCACGCCGCGCCGACCAAGCGGAGACGGTGCGTCGCACATCGAGGTGTACCTCCCATCCCAAGTGCTGGTGGTCTTCGATGCCGATCGACCCGTGCTGATCGCCCATCTTTCGAGCGGCGAGATCGACGTCGCGGGGAACCCGACGACATGGTGCGAAGCGACCACGATCGACACCGATGCCGATGGAGCACCGCTGGACCCTCCTGTCGAGAGGTCGTTCTGCGCACAAAGCCTCACTCCAGGCGGCGTTTTCTCCGTGAACCGGCGCTACGAGGGGACGCGGGTCGGTCCGTTGGGCGGCATGCTCGACCCGATCTACTTCAACTACGGAATCGCCATCCATGGTGCAGAGAACGTGCCGACCTCACCCGTGTCGCACGGTGCGGTGCGTGTGAACACAACCGCGATCGAGGAGTCGGTGCCGTTGGTCGATCTCGGCGACGCAGTGTTCGTGTGGGGCCACGACGGTCGCGAGCCCGAGGACTACGCCAGAAGAGAGAGCCTGCCGTCGTTCGGCTACCCCGACCCGAATGGATGATTCGACCCATCGGAGTGGCCCACCGACGCCTTGGTGACGAGACCTTGGGTGGGCCGGGTCAGCGGTTGACGAGGGCGAGGGCGGTGTCGAGTTCGGCGCCGCTGAACTCGGGCCAGGCTGTCTCGGTGAAGTAGGCGCGTGCACCGGCGATCTGCCACAGCATGAAGTTCGAGATGCGCAGCTCGCCCGAGGTGCGCACGAGTACGTCGACCGGGGGCAGGCTCGGCACGTAGAGGTGCTGGCTGATGCTCGCCTCGTTGATCGTCTCGCCCGCACGACGGGCGTGCTCGGCGGCGTGGACCAACTCGGCGCGGCTGCCGTAGTCGAAGGCCACCGTGAACACCATGCCCGTGTTGTTGCGCGTGTCGCGCAGCGCCTTGCGGATGGCCCGTTGCACGTACTTCGGGGTCCGCGCCTCGGCGCTGTCGAAGGGCCGGCCCATCCACTCGATTCGAACGTTCAGCTCGTTCAGTTCGGCGACCCGGCCGAACAACTGCTTGTGCAGACCGAGGATGTGACGTACCTCGGTGCGGGGCCTCACCCAGTTCTCGGTCGAGAAACCGAAGACGGTGAGCCACCCCACGTTGCGGGTCACCGCCACGCGCACCAGTGCCGCCAGGTTTGCCTCGCCCTCGGTGTGACCGGCGGTGCGCGGCAGATTGCGGCGGCTGGCCCAGCGACCGTTGCCGTCCATGATGCACGCGACATGCATCATGCGCGAAAGGTCGGCGTCATGCGCCTCGTCATGTGTGGCGCGGGAGTCAGAGGAGGGGGACGGAGCGGTGATCGCGCCACGATAACTCCCGCACCTGCGTCGCTCACGGCCGGTCGACTCACCGTGTGGCGAACGACGGCTGCCGACGTGGTTCATCCCGGCTGGGGCGCTCCAAGTGTTCGCGATCCAGCCCTCGGCCGTGGGAGAATGGTGCACATGCCCACCCCTTCGACGACCGATGACGAGCAGCAAGAGCTGCATCACGTCATGGTCGTGGGCGGCACCGTTGCGGAGTGGGGTCGTCTGACCGACGAGCAGTGGCAGCACCGCATCCGCACGCTCGGCACGCTGGCCGGCTCGTCGGGTGCGCGATGGCTCACGCTGCGTCCGTTCGAGCGCGGCGGAGGTGCCGACAGCGCTCGTCCCGTGCATCACGACGTGGTGCAGCTCGAGAAGTGCACGGTGATCGTCGACCCCACTCCGGATGGCCGAGAACGGCTGGTCGTGGCGCTGCGCAAGCTGGCCGAGAACGACCAGCTCAGCGAGGCGGCCGTCGCCGCAGCCCTGCTGTCGCCGGC
>JAYSLK010000569.1:0-9048 GCA_043725585.1 Actinomycetota bacterium | reverse complement strand
GACGCCGGGTACGCGATGCTCAACTGGCCGACCAGCGTGGGTGGGCGTGGACTGCCCAACTCCTACGTGCGCGCCTTCCTGATCGAGGAGTCGCGCTTCGCGGTCCCGTCGGCGGGCGAACTGCCCCCCACGTCGATGGGGTTGATCGCCACCACGATCAGCGCGTTCGGCACCGATGAGCAAAAGGAGCGCTTCATCGCTCCGCTCATGCGTCAGGACATCTGGGGATGCCAGCTCTTCAGCGAACCATCGGCCGGCTCCGATCTCGCGTCGCTCACCACACGCGCCGCGCGCGACGGCGACGAGTGGGTGTTGAACGGCCAGAAGGTGTGGACCTCTGGCGCCCGGTTCGCCCAGTGGGGCCTCGCGATCACCCGCCACGATTTCGACGTGCCCAAGCACAAGGGCATGACCGCGTTCCTGGTGCCGTTCGATGCACCGGGCGTGGAGGTGCGACCGATCAAGCAGATGAGCGGCGGCGCCAACTTCAACGAGGTGTTCCTCACCGATGTGCGCCTGCCCGACTCGCTTCGGCTCGGTCCCGTCGGCGAAGGCTGGCGAGTGGCGCTCACGTGCCTCGGGTTCGAGCGCGACCACTCGGCAGGGAGCAGCAGTTCGCAGACCGGCGGCGGTTTCCGACAGGTCCTCGCGACCGCCCAGCACTTCGGCGTGGCGACCGACCCGCTCGTGCGTCAGGAACTCGCCGACCTCTACATCCACTTCAAGGTGGCGCAGTACACGAATCGCCGCGCGGCCGCCGCGATGAAGGCGGGCCAGACACCGGGGCCGGAAGGTTCGCTCGGCAAGCTGATGTGGACCGCGAACATGGAGCGAACCAGCATGGTGATCTCCCGCGTGCTCGGGGCGAAGCTGGCCGCCGACACCGGCGAGTGGGGCACCTATGCCTGGAGCGAACACGTGCTGGGTGCGCCCGGTTACAAGATCGCCGGGGGGTCCGACGAGATCCAACGGAACATCATCGGCGAGCGCGTTCTCGGGTTGCCCGCAGAACCTCGGGTCGACAAGGACGTGGCGTTCAGCGAGGCCCAGCGCGCCGCCCGAGCCTGATCCCGACCTGATCCCGACCTGATCCCGAGCCTGATCCCGACCTGATCCCAGACAGGCGATCGATCTGATACCGCGAATCGGCATCCCCCGAATCTTCACCTTGATGTTCGCGGAGGTCGTGCCGATGACCTGGACATGACGGGCGCAACGGGTGTGACGAGCGTGACGAGCGTGACGAGCGTGAAGGAACGGGCGCCGCAAGGCTGTCACGCGCATGCCGATGAGCACCGCCGACATGATGACGGCAAGGGCGGGGCGATCGACGGCTTCCCCTGCCACTTCGGAAAGCAACTGGTGGCAGAGCGGCAGCGTTCCGGACAGCCGCGGTGGATGATCGCGAGCCGGAGCGGCGGCGGCTTCACGCTGTGCGACCTGCGCGAGGCCGAAGCAGGCCAACTGCCCCTCGACGACGCGACGACGGCGCGCCTCGCCCACCTGTACGGGCTCGACCTGCGCGATGCACTTCCCTCGATCCGGCCGGACCTGACGATCGGCACGCGGTCGCTCTGCGTCGCAGGAGTGACGGCGGAGTTCGAGCCCGACAACGAACGCTCGTTGCTGAGCGCCTACCTCGAGGCCGTGCGCGCTCTACGGTCGATCGACACCGATGCCCCGATCGAGGTTCGCCAGACTGATCTCCGGGAGATGATCTGGACACTGGGCGGTTCCGACAGCTCCAGTCTCGTACTCGCGAACGTGCTCGCCATGGCCACGGCAGAGGGTCGCGTCGTGGTCAGCGGGTTGATGGCCGGCGCGACCGCCGTCGCACGGGAACAGCCGAGCGGCGCGAAGACCGCGTGCGCCGCGTCCGATGCGGTGATGGAGACGACCGCCGACCTCGTGACTTCTCTCGCTTCGTGAAGCCGACCAACCCATCGCGCTCGTGCCGGCCGACGATCAGGGCCGACCGAGATCCACTCAAGTAGCACCGCGATTCTCCCGATGAGATGTCGATGAGTACCGCCGCTGTCACCAGCACGAACACCTCACCGGCCGTGTCAGACGAACGCGTCGCACGCCGCCTTGCCGTGCTGATCGCGGAGCGTCGCCGTCAGTCGGGCATGAGCCTGCGCGCCGTTGCCCGAGCCAGCAGCGGTGCGTTCTCGGCACGTCAACTCAAGCACATCGAAACCGCGCGGACGCCGCTGTCGCGCGAAAGAGCCGAGGCCGTGTCGCGTTTGTACGGCCTCGACTTCGCGACCGTCACTCACGACCGGCTCCCACTCGACATCGACGATCGCGGCGTGCTGTCCACCGGCGGGTCGGCGATCTCGTTCGAACCTGACGACGTCGAGTCGCTGCTGGCCAACTACCTGCGTCTCGTGCGGTCGCTGCGCGGCCAGGATCGACCACAGTCGATCGAGCTCCGCCGCAACGATGTCGAGGTGCTCGCGTTGTACCTCGAGCTTCCCGGCGAGTTGGTGGTGGAACGACTCGCCGAGCTCATGGGCGCGACACAGTTGCAGCGGCGCGTGCTGGCCGGGATGTTCGTGGCAGGCGCGATGGTGATCGGCCTGTCCGCTGCCGCTGCGGCGAACCTGCAGGCCGCCGAGCACTCGACCAGCACCGATCGGTCCACATCGTCGACGCCGGTGGTGATCGACGATTGGCAGGACTGAGCGCAGTCGGCACCCGGCAGTGGCGAACCGTCGATCGAAGCGTCGGACTCGGCCGGCCGTCTACTCGATCGAACCGATCTGTGTACCGACGTCGTAGGTCTCGCCTTCTTCGCCGGTGATGTGCACCACTCCCGCGACCGGAGCCTCGATCTCGTTCTCCACCTTGTCGGTCTCGATCCGATACAGGAGATCTCCCGGCTGAACCGTGTCGCCGTCAGCGACCAGCCACTCGACGAGGGTGCCCTCGCTCATGGAAACGCCGAGTTTGGGAATGCTGATGGGGGTCGACATGACGGTGTTCTTAGCCGACCGGCGTGGGAAGCTACGACACGTGAGCACGACCACCGATCCCTCGGGTTCCGAATCGTCCGCTGCCCCCGCTGCCAGCGGCATCGCCGCTGACGGGTCGTCGTCAGATGACGCGGCCGACGCGGTGGTGCTGCCGTGGCACCGGAACCCGATCAACCTGGTGGCGATCCTGCTCGCCATCGGCGTGTTGGCCGGCGCCCTCGGCTGGGTGATCGGCAACAACAGTGCGCTCGAAGACCCCAACGCGACCGACATCGGCTTCCTGCAGGACATGCGTGTGCACCACGAGCAGGCCGTGCAGATGAGCTTGATCTACCTGAACGACGACGACACCGACGTCAACCTGTCGATCGTGGCTCGGGACATCCTCGTCGGGCAGAACATCGAGGTCGGCAGAATGATCCAACTCTTGCGAGGATTCGGCGAGTCGGAGGTGAACGAGTCGGACATCGCGATGACCTGGATGGATGATCCGATCGCTCTCGATCGGATGCCTGGCATGGCGACCGAGATCGACCTGCAGGCACTGGCCGATGCCACGGGAGCAGAGGCCAACGCGTTGTTCGTCCAACTGATGTCGGCGCACCACCAAGGTGGCATCCACATGGCAGACCATGCGGCCACCCATGCATCGACCGATGAGGTGCGGCGGATGGCGACCCAGATGGCCTTCGGTCAACGAGAGGAGATCGACGAGATGGCGCGCCTGCTGGCGACCTCCCAGACTCCCTGACACCACCCAGACCGAAACCCGCACGAACCCCGAAACGGATCAGAGGGTCTTGCGAACCGCGGCTTCGATGTCGTGAACCTGCGGGATGAAGTCGCTCTCCAAGTTGCTGGCGTACGGAACCGGGGTGTTGGCCCCACCCACGCGCTGCACAGGTGCCGCCAGCTCGGAGAACATCTCCTCGTGGATGCGGCTCGACAGCTCGGCGCCGAAACCGCACCGCTGTACGGCCTCGTGCACGATCACGGCGCGCTTTGTCTTGTGCACCGAGGCGAACACGGCCGCCTCGTCACAGGGCACGAGCGTGCGCAGGTCGACGACCTCGCAACTGATGCCCTCCTCGGCCAGCTTGGTGGCCGTGGCCAGGCAGTCGTGCACCTGGCGGCCGTACGACACCAGCGTCACGTCGGTGCCCTCACGCTTCACGTCGGCGACGCCGAACGGGATCCGGTAGTCGCCGGGGGGCACCGGACCGCCGAAGCGCTTGACGTCCCAGTACATCATCATCTGCTCGATGAACAGCACGGGGTCGTCGTCGAAGATCGCCGTCAGCAAGAGGCCCTTGGCATCGGCCGGCGTGGAAGGGAACGCCACCTTGATGCCGGGGGTGTGGATCATCCACGCCTCGAGCAGTTCGGAGTGCTGTGCGCCGAACCCGCGACCTGCGCCGGCCGAGGTACGGATGACCATCGGTACCGGCGTCTGGCCGCCCGACATGTACCGGATCTTGCCGGCGTGGTTCGTCACCTGGTCGAGACAGACGGCGAGGAAGTCCATCATCATGATCTCGGCAACCGGCCGGTAGCCAGCGATCGCGGAGCCGACGGCGGCACCGATGATCGCGGCTTCGGAGATGGCCGTCTTGCGAACGCGATGGGTGCCGTACTTGGTGGACAGACCCATCGTGACCTTGTAGACGCCTCCGGACGGCTCGGCGATGTCCTCACCGAGGAGGAACACCTTCGGGTCGAGACCCATGGCGACGTCGAGCGCCTGATTGATCGCGCTCGCCATGGGGAGCACGGGGTGTGCGGGGGCTTCGATGGTGGTGTCGGTCACTGGAAGGTCACTTTCCGGTCTCGGCATAGACGTCGGTGTACAACTCGGCCGCGTCGGGGAACGGGCTGTTCATCGCGAACTCGACGGCGTCGTCGATCGCGGCGGTGATCACTTCTTCGATCTCGGAGAGATCGGTGTCGGTGGCGTGTCCGTTCGACACCAGCCACTCGCGATAGAGGACGACGGGGTCGGCCTCCATCGCCGCCTTGCGCTCGTCTTTGTCCATGTACTCCATCGCGTCACCCATGAGGTGTCCGTAGAAGCGGTAGGTGCGGGCCTCGACCAAGGTGGGACCGTCACCGGCGCGGGCCCTGGCGATCGCTTCGCCCATCACGTTCCACGTGGCCACGGGATCGTTACCGTTCACCGTGACGCCGGGCATGCCGTAGGCGGCGGCGCGCTCGCTGATGTAGTCGACACCGGTGGACATCTTCATCGGCGTGTGCTCGCCGTAGAGGTTGTTCTGGCAGACGAACACCACGGGCAGCTTCCACACCGCGGCCATGTTCAGTCCCTCGTGGAACGCACCGATGTTCGACGCGCCATCGCCGAAGTTCACCACGGTGACCTGATCGGTACCGTCGAGCTGAGCGGCCAGACCGAAGCCGTTGGCGATCGGGATGCCCGAGCCGACGATGCCTGTGGTGACCATCAGACCCGACGCCGGGTGGGTGATGTGCATCGGGCCGCCCTTGCCCTTGCACGTGCCGGTGGCGCGGCCGAGGAACTCGGCCCACAACTCGCGGAGCGGCACTCCTTTCGCAAGGTGATCGTGCAGGCCGCGGTAGATGGTGACGACGTAGTCGTCGGGGCGGAGATGGACACCCCAACCGGCGCTGATGCACTCCTGGCCTCGGGGCGAGTAGTAGATCAACTGGATCTGGCCGCTCGTGAGGAGGCTGCGGAAGCGCTCATCACACAGCTTGATCCTGGATTGGATCTCGAACATCGCGAGCAGCGTGTCGCGGTCGGGAGCATCGGGTCGTTCGGACATGGTTGGTTCATACCAGAGCGACAACCCCCGCCGATCATCGGGCGCGTATGCTCGGCAGCGATGACTGCTCGCAGGGCTCTCGACCGTCCGCCCCATCGACGCACGTGGGTTGCGCCGGTGTTCGCGTGTGCGCTGGTGATCTCTGCGTGCGGCAACACCGATCAGGGCGTCAGCGCCCGACGCTCCGAGGGCCAGAGCATTGCCACCGTGCCGGAGGTCCCGACAGAGAGCACCGGGCCCGAGACCACCCCCACGACCGCCCCAGACGGTCCGCTCGAACCCACCGAGGACACCACCCCGCCGCCCGTCGACGGGGGCATCATCGACTTCGGCGACAGCAAGCCACCGCAGCCGTACGACAACTTCTTGAATGCCGCGTTCGCCGACATCACCGACTGGTGGACCGAGAACTATCCGGTGGTCTACGGCGCGCCGTTCGAACCCGTGTCGCGGATCTACGCTCACTACCCAGAACGCGGCGACCTGCCCGACAGCTGCGACGGCCCGATCGACTACCTGGCCGTGGAACAGAACGCGTTCTACACCACGTGCGGCGACATCATCGTCTACGACGACGCTCAGCTTTTGCCCGACCTGGTGGAGCGTCTGGGTGCAGCCGCCGTCGGCGTGGTCGCCGCGCACGAGTACGGTCACGCCATCCAGGCTCGCGCCGGGGTGTTCGACCTCGATCTGCCCACGGTCGACACCGAACAGCAGGCCGACTGCTTCGCCGGCGCCTGGGCAGCGCACGTCGCCCTCGGCGAGAGCGACACGCTCACCTTCGACGACAACGACGTCAAGGGCGGGATCATCGCCATGATCGAGGTGCGCGACCCGCCGGGCATCGACGTCGTCGCCGACCCGAGCGGGCACGGCAGTGGCTTCGACAGGGTCGGCGCGTTCCAGGAGGGATTCATCAACGGGCTCGCCCGCTGCGCTGACTTCATCCAGAACCCCAACCCGCGCATCGACCTCGTGTTCACCGAGGATGACTTCGAAACGGGCGGCAACCTTCCGTACGCCGAGATCCTCGAGGCGCTGCCGATCGCGCTCGACACGTTCTGGAAGCCGACTCTCGACGGCTCGAGCATCGCGTTCACACCCCCGACGTTCGTCGCCTTCGACCCCAACGGTGCGGCCCCTGCGTGCGACGGCCAGACGATCGATCAACTGACCAACGACGCCACCTACTGCGCTGAGAACAACACGATCGTCTACGACGACGCGTTCGTGCAGGATCTGTATGCGCGTTTCGGTGACCTGTCGTTCGGGTACCCGCTGGCATCGGCGTACAGCGACGCGGTGCAGGTGGCCCTGCAGAGCTCGCTCGCAGGAGAGCCGCGTGAACTGCTCAACGACTGCCTCGTCGGCGCCTGGATCGTCGACATCGTGCCGACGGGTGAGTTCACGGCCGAAGGCAGACCGATCGCGCGCAACCCGAACCAAGAGATCCTTCTGTCGGCGGGCGACCTCGACGAAGCCGTCATCACGGCGGTCGCGTTGGGTGACGAGGCGAGCACCACCGACGTCGTGGGTACCGCGTTCGAGAAGATCGATGCGTTCCGGGCCGGGGTCCTCGGCGGCCTGCCGTCGTGCCAGAACCGGATCGGCTGAGCACGCCGTTCAGCCGTTCGGTGGTCAAGCCGGCCTTGTCAGCCGAGGAAGCCTTGTCAGCCGAGGAAGCCGGCGATCAAACGTGCCAGCTCGACCGGGCGGTCGCCCTGGACGCTGTGCCCTGCACCCTCGACCACCTCGACGGCCATCGATGGCTGGCGGCGGCGTGCCTCGGCCACATCGGCGTCGTCGACCACGGGTGACAACGAGCCGCGCACCAACATCAGCGGACAGCCGATCTGCTCGAAGTGGTCCCACAGCGGTGAGAGCGCCGACGAGTCGAGTGCCTCGGGCACACCCGGTGTGTCGGATCCCGGTTCACCGGCTTCGGATCGGGCGTGACCGCGTCGGTCGTAGCGCCACTGCCAGCTGCCGTCGGCGAGTTGCTGGGCGTTGTGCAGGATGCCGCGACGCAGTGAGCTCTCCGTGCGCGTGGGGTTGTGCTCCTTCGTGCGGGCGAGCAGCGACTCGAAGCGGGGGAAGCTCTGCGGACCGTTCACGAAATCGACCACCGCTTTGGTCTTGGCGTTGTTCACGCCAGGCGTGATGTCGACCATCATCAGCGAGCGGACCAGGTGTGGGTGCCGGACGGCGAGCTCCATCGACGTGAGGCCGCCGAGCGACATGCCGACGACCATTCGGGCGTTGGGGGCGATCGCGGCGATCGCTGGTGCGATGTCATCGGCGAGGTTCGTCGGCGAGTAGGCGCCGTCGTCTCGCCAGCCCGAGTAGCCATGACCGGGGAGGTCGATGGCGACGGCACCACGTCGGAGCGCCATGATCGTGGTGTCCCACGTGTGTGCGTTCTGCGAGCCACCGTGGACGAACACGACCTCGATCTCGTCCGACGCCGGCTCGCCCCACACCAGGGCACTCACCTGGCGCCCGTCGGTCGTGGGCACCTCCACCCGACGCACCGCGGGCGGCCCGTCGTAGGTGAGTCCGTGCTCGGCCGCATTCTCGGCGAACAACCCGAACTCGTCGTAGTGAACTCGTTCGATCTCCTGGTCCGGCATGGCGCCATGCTGACACCCTCGCCAGAAGCCCATCGGGTCGGGCCGTCACCACGGGCCACCGCGACGCCCGTGAGGTGCACTCGTCGTGGGGCGTTCTGGTCGCGAGTCCCGGTGGCCGGTGCCGGCGATGCGCGACCGGAACGAGGTCAGGCCCGGGGCGGCCAGCTGTCAGGGGGCGGCGACGGTGGTGGGCACCGTCGGTGGGACCGTGGTCGGCGCTGTTGTGGTGGGCACCGTCGTGGTGGTTGCCGGCTTGGTGGTGGTGGTGGTCGAACTTTGCTTCACGGTGGTGGGCGTCTGTGGCGCAACCGTGGTGGTGGTGGTCACCGCCGTCGTGGTGGTGGTCGTGGCATCCGGGTCGGCGTAGTTGAACGACGGCAGGCTCTCGGCCCGGGTGTAGTACTCGGGTTCCTTACCGTCATGGCCCCAGACGAACACCTTGTCACGCTTCTTCACCAGCGACGGAAACACTTCCGACAGCTTGTTGTGAATGCGTACGCAACCGTGTGAGGCCGGAAACGTCGGCACCTTCTCCGCGCCGTGGATGGCGATGCCGTAGTTGAAGTACACGGGGTTGAGCATCCCTCCGAGGGGACCGACGCGCTTGCCCTCGTAGCGGCGTGTGAACGCGAACATGCC
>JAYSLK010000568.1:0-4834 GCA_043725585.1 Actinomycetota bacterium | reverse complement strand
TGGTGGGCTTGACGATGACCTCGGGATCGATGAGGCCGGTGGGACGCACGATCTGTTCGACAACACGCTCGGAGATCTTGAGCTCGTATGGAGACGGCGTGGCCGAGAGGAACACACACTGCGGAATGCGCGAGAGCACCTCCTCGAAGCGCAACGGACGGTTGTCGTGCGCGCTGGGAAGGCGGAATCCATGCTCGACCAGTTGGTCCTTGCGGCTGCGGTCGCCCTCGTACTGGCCGTGCAGCTGAGGCACGGCGACGTGGCTCTCGTCGATCACGAGCAGGAAGTCTTTCGGGAAGTAATCGATGAGGGTGAACGGTGGCTCGCCGGAGGAGCGGCCGTCGATGTGCATCGAGTAGTTCTCGATGCCGTTGCAGTACCCCACCTCCTGGATCATCTCGAGGTCGTACTGGGTGCGCATGCGCAATCGCTGTGCCTCGAGCAGCTTGCCGTTCGCCTCGAACCACGCAAGCCGCTCCTGCAGCTCGGCCTCGATGCCCAGCACCGCCTTGCGCATCCGCTCGTCGCCGGCCACGTAGTGGGTGGCCGGGAACACCTGGGTACGGGTGAGCTCCTTCAACTGCTCTCCCGTGAGTGGATCGACCACTGTGAGCCTGTCGACGGTGTCGCCGAACATCTCGATGCGCAGCACCGTCTCCTCGTACGACGGATGCACCTCGATGGTGTCGCCGCGCACGCGGAACTTGCCGCGACCGAGGGCCACGTCGTTCCGGTCGAACTGCAGGTCGACGAGGCGGCGCAGGATGCTGCGCTGGTCGTAGTCGACGCCCACGCTGAGGTCGAGCAACTGTCCCCGGTACTCCTCGGGATTGCCCATGCCGTAGATGCAACTGACCGATGCGACGACGATCGTGTCGCGCCGGGTGAGCAGGCCGGCCGTGGCCGAGTGACGGAGGCGATCGATCTCGTCGTTGATCGACGAGTCCTTCTCGATGTAGGTGTCACTCGCCGCGATGTATGCCTCGGGCTGGTAGTAGTCGTAGTAGCTGACGAAGTACTCGACCCGGTTGTTCGGGAAGAACTCGCGCATCTCCTGAGCGAGCTGCGCAGCCAACGACTTGTTCGGCGCCAGGATGAGCGTCGGCTTCTGCACGTTCTCGATCGTCCAGGCGATGGTGGCGCTCTTGCCCGACCCGGTGATGCCGAGCAGGGTCTGGAACCGATCACCCCGGACGACCCCCTCGGTGAGCTGTTGGATCGCCTTCGGCTGGTCGCCGGCCGGTTGGAACTCCGACACCACCTTGAACGGTTCCCCGGTGAGCACTGGCGCAGTCATGATCGAATCCTACCGGAGTCGATCCGGTGCCAGAACGCACGTTCGACGTGTCACACTCTCGCCATGATCCGACTTCCCCTCGTCACGTCGCGTCTGCAGCTCCGCATGATGCGAGGCAGAGACGCAGCCACGGTCGCTGCGTATCGAGATCATCCCGACATTGCCCGCTATCAGGACTGGCCGCTGCCGTACGGCCTCAGCGCCGCCGAAGAGTCGATCCGTCGCCAGCACGACCTCGAGGGTCCCACTGGCGGATCGTGGGTGAGCCTGGCGATCGACCACAATGGCGTGCTCGTTGGCGACGTCGCCGTCGGACTGATGGGCGAGGGTCATGTCGCACAGGTCGGCTACACCGTCGCTCCTGAGTACCATGGCAAGGGCTTTGCGAGCGAGGCGGTCGGAGCCGTGATCGATGCACTGTTCGCGACCGGGCACGTGCACCGTGTGACCGCCGGGCTCGACCCCGACAACCACGCGTCGATGCGACTGCTCGAACAGCTCGGCTTCATCGACGAAGGACTGGCGCGCAAGGCCGAGCTCATCCGCGGCGAATGGCTCGACGACAGGCGCTTCGGTCTGCTGCGTGAGGATCGTGCGGCCCGGCTCGCACGACCCACCTCGTGCGACGACGTCCGGCTCGTGGAGGTCACCCCCGACAACCTGTCCGCCGTGAGCGCGCTCCGCACCCACCGGTTCCAACGCAGGTTCGTCGCGCCGATGGACCGCAACCTCGCTCAGGCACTGGTGCCGGAGATCGTGAAAGACGGCGTGGCGGCCGTGCCGTGGTACCGGGGCATCGAGGCCGACGGCGAGATCGTCGGGTTCGTGATGTGCGCGGACGTCTCCCCCGTCGAGCCGTACCCGTTCCTATGGCGGTTCCTGATCGATCGCGCACACCAACGGCGAGGCGTCGGCGCGAAGGCGATCGCTGCGCTCGTCGAACACGTGCGTAGCCAGGGCCACCGGACGATCGGAACCTCGTGGGTCGACGCGCCCGGCGGTCCACGCCCGTTCTACGAACGCCTCGGTTTCGTGGCGACCGGCGAGGTCGACGACGGCGAGATCGTCGCCCGACTCGACCTCTGACCCTCGCCCGTGAGCGGCACCCGCACCATCTGCGGCCGTCGCCGACGGAGAATCGCTGCCCGTGAGCGAGGCCCGCAACATGTGCGGGTGGGGCTCACGGATCCTTCGGTTTCGGTGGGGGGAGCTGCCAGTCGGCGGGCAACTGGGGCAGAGCGGTCAGCGCGGCGAACAGCGCGTCGATCTGGGGCACGAGGTCCTCCAAGGTGCCGCTGTTGTCGATCACGTGGGTCGCGGTGGCCAGGCGGTCTTCGCGAGTCGCCTGCTGTGTGATGCGGGCGCGGGCATCGTCTTCTCCGAACCCGCGACCCTCTATCAGCCGCTGCACCTGCACCTCGGGATCGACATCGACGACGACGATCGCCTGAAGCCCCTCGCGGGGGTTCTCGATGAGCAGCGGGATGTCCATCACCACCACGCGATCGGTGGCGAGGTGTGACATCACCTGCCGGTTCATCTCCGCCCCCACTGCCGGATGCACGATCTTGTTGAGGTCCTTCAGTGCATCGGGGTCGCTGAACACCACGGTCGCGACGGCTGCACGATCGAGGCTGCCATCTTCGGCGATGACCTGCGGCCCGAATCGTTCGGCCATCTTCGCCAACACCGGCGAGCCCGGCTGCTGCACCTCACGCACCACCTGGTCGGCGTCGACGATGGCCGCTCCACGTTCTGCGAGCAGCCCGCTCACGGTCGACTTACCCGAACCGATGCCACCTGTCAGTCCCACGACGATCACGCTCACTACTATGCACGCCGGTGAGCGACCCGGACGATCTCGATCCAGTGGCACCACCCGGCCCCCTCGATCGGCCGGGTCCGTCCGACGTGAACTGGCCATTGGTGGAACGGCGTCGCCCAGGCCAGCGCGCCATCCCGCCGACCGGCTCGACCGACGCGCGAACCGCCGACCCGACCGGTCAATCCCCCATCGCCGCTCCGATGTGGCCGTTTCGCCTGCTGGCGATCGCAGGAGCGATCGTGCAAGGCCGCGAAGAGATGTCGTGGTCGAACTGGCAGCTGTGGGGCGGCATCGCCGCTGCTGCTGCGTACGCGATCGCCGCCACGCTGCGACCGATCCCGCACCGCGATGACCATCGCGTTCGGCTGCGCATCGTCATCGAACACGCCTTCCACACAGGACTCGTGATGCTCACCGGGGCGTGGACCTCACCGCTCGCCCTGTGCCTGATCCCCACAGTGATGGTTGCCGGGTTCGCTGCCGGCAGCGTGTTCGCAGCCCAACTGATCGTGGCCTCCGTGGTCGTGGTCACCGTGCAGTACGTGCCCGACGCAGGGTTCGAAGATGGCCTCCGCGACGCTGCCATGTGGGCTGCCCTGCTCGGCGTCGTGGCGTTCACGACCGGGCTGTCACAACGAGCAGCTCTCGACGCCGCCCGGCAGAAGGAGGCCGCACTCCAACGCGTGAACCGCCTGTCGGAGGCCAACTCGCTCCTGTTCGCCTTGCAACGCGTGGCACAGACCATGCCCGCATCGCTCGATCTCGACGACGTGATCGACTCGACGATCTCCCGGGTCACCTCGCTGGTGCCGTCGGATTCTCTGTCGCTCTATCTGTTCGACGAGACCGATGGTCGGCTCGACCTGTTCCGCAACTCCGGCACCACCGCCAGGGCACAGATCATGCTGGCCACCGCTCCCCCGATGGTGCGGGCCGCGATCGATGCACCGCGCACCGTTCGCATCACCGACCTCGCCGAGGGCTCTGGGCTGTCGCCGACGGCGCGGAGCGGGCTGTATGCAGCACTGCGGGCTCGGGGAACGATGGTCGGTTTGCTCGCAGTCGAGTCGGAACGCGTGGAAGGTCTCACCCGGCAGCACACCGAGATCGTGCACGGGCTCGCCGAGCCGTTCGGCATCGCGATCGACAACAGCCGTCTGTTCCGGCGCATCCGCTCGGCGACCGTCACCGAGGAACGTCGCCGCATCGCCCGCGACCTCCACGACCAGGTCGGCTCCTCGCTCGCATTCCTCGGGTTCGAGGTCGATCGCGCCCAGGAACTGGCGACGCAAGGCCACTCGATGGAGGCCGTGCTCGTCGACCTCCGTCAGCAGGTGACCACCGTGGTGAACGACATCCGCGAGACGCTCCACGACCTGCGCACCGACGTCACCGATCAGCGCGACCTCCCCACCACGTTGCGCGATCACCTGGCTCGCGTCGGCGATCGACGCCAGCTCCACACGGAGAGCTACGTCGATGCCCCATCTCGGCCACCCCGACAGGTGGAGCGAGAGCTCTGGCAGATCGCATTGGAGGCGATCACCAACGTCGAGCGCCATGCCGAGGCCTCCAAGGTCGTCGTCACCTACATCTCGCACCCCGACCATGTGCTGCTGCAGATCAGCGACGATGGAATCGGTCTCAACAATGGGCCCCGCCGTGCCGATAGATACGGCATGATCGGCATGCGCGAACGAACCCATGGCATC